>JAQGIJ010000547.1 GCA_028291285.1 Phenylobacterium sp.
CGGCTGTCGGCGACGATGCCGGCGCCGGCGCGGGCCTCCAGCCGCCAGCCCTCGGCGTCCTGCACGAAGCCGACGGTGCGGATCAGCACGTTGGAGTCCAGGGTCCCGTCGCAGCCCAGCCAGAACATCGCCCCGAAGAAGGGGCCGCGCGCGCCCTCCAACTCGCGGATCAGCTTCATCGCCTGCACCTTGGGCGCGCCGGTGATCGAGCCGGGCGGAAAGGCCGCGCGCAGCAGGTCGAGCGCGCCGGCGCCGGGCGCCAGCCGCCCCCGGACGGTCGAGACGAGGTGGTGGACGTTGGCGAAGCTCGCCAGCCGGAAGAGCTCGGGCGTCGTCACCGCGCCGGCGGCGCAGACCCGCGACAGGTCGTTGCGCATCAGGTCGACGATCATCAGGTTCTCGGCCCGGTCCTTCGCCGAGGCCGCCAGCGCGCCGGCCAGGGCGGCGTCCTCCGCGGGCGTGCCGCCGCGGGGTGCGGTGCCCTTGATCGGCTGGGTCTCGGCGAGCAGCGCCTCGCCCTGGCGCGTGACCTTGAGGAACCGCTCCGGCGAGTTGCAGACCACGGCGCGGTCCGGCAGGCGCAGATAGGCCGCGAACGGGGCGGGGCTCGTGGCGGCCAGCTGCTGGACCAGGTCGACCGGACGGCCGCCGGGCTTCAGGCGTCCCACCCAGCGGCGGGCGATGTTGGCCTGGAAGATCTCGCCCGCGGCGATCCGCGCCACCGTCTGCGCCACGGCGGCTTCATAGGCCGCCGGACAGTCCGCCTCCAGGGCGACGTCGAGGCGTCCGGCGGGGTGCGGCGCAAGCTCGAGCCAGGCCAGCGCCGCGCGGGCGCGCGCCGTCGCCGCCGGTCCGGCCTCGCCGCGGCCGACCGCCAGCACCCGCCGGCCCGCGTGGTCGAAGGCCAGCAGGGCGTCGTAGCGGGCGCAGGCGAGGTCCGGCCAGCCGTCATGGCGCGGCAGGCCGAGCGGCTCGAACCGGTCGGCGAGATCGTAGCTAAGGAGGCCCGCCACCCCGCCCTGGAACGGCGGACCGCTGGGGTCCGCCGGCGCGGCGGGGCCAGCCAGCGCGGCCAGCGCTGCGATGGGATCCTCGGGATCATCGGCGGCCAGGATCCGGGTCGCGGCGGGCTCGGCGGCGACATAGGACCAGCCGCCATCGGCGCCGCCGGTCAGCAGGCCGAGCGCCCAGGGCCGCTCGCCGAGCGCGCCCAGCACCTCGGCCGGCTCGCGCCAGGGCGCTTCGAGGATCACGGCGGTCCGCATGCCGCCGCCATAGCGCAGCGCGGCCGGAGAGCCTAGGCGGCGGTCGGGTCGGCGGCGCGCGGCACGCCGTAGCCGGCGAGCAGGGCGTCGATCTGTGCGCGATGCTGCTCGAGGAACTTGTCCAGCCGGGTCTTGAGTTTGGCGTCGTCGCGTCTGACGCCCATGGAGATGTCGAAGACCATCGGCCACTGCGGTCCGTCGAGCCAGGGCTGCACGGGGGTGAGGCTCAGGGGATGCGCGGCGCGCTTGGCGAAATAGCCGGCCAGCGGCCCCCAGACCACCGCCACGTCGACCTCGCCCCGGTCCACGGCCTGGACGATGCCGGCGGAGGGGTCGGGCTGGGCGTAGTCGCCGTAGATCATGTAGCCGCGCACGTTGCCGATAATCCCGCGCCGCGCCAGGGCGTGGGCGGGCGGGGTGTTCTGCGCGTCGTTGCCGACCATCTGCACGCCGATCTTCAGCGTCTTCAGCCTCGGGTCGTCGAAGGAGGCGATGTCGAGGCCGCGGGCCGCGCGGGTCACGAACACGTAGCTGGAGCGGTAGTAGGGCTGGGTGGTGGCCAGCATGTCCACCTGGGTGGCGACCCCGGGCCAGACGTCGCAGCGCCGGTCCTTCAGGGTGTTGCGCACATAGCCGCGCCGCTGCGCCCACCAGGTGTATTCGACCCGCGCGCCCATGTCCTTGGCCAGCATCTGCACCAGCCGGTTCTCGAAGCCCTCGCCGGCGCGGTTGGAGAAGGGCAGGTTGTTGGGGTCGGCGCAGACCCGCAGCACCGGCGGCCCGGGCGCGCAAGCCGCCAGGGTGATGACCAGCAGGAGGGCGATGGCGCGTCTCATGGGGTCGTGACCACGCCCCAGGGGCGGCCCCCGAGCTTCAGGGTCCTGAGCGTGCGCCCGCTCTTCAGGTCGACCACGGTCAGGTCGCCGGAGAGGCCGCTCGCGGCATAGAGCCGGGTCTCGTCGGGCGACAAGGCGACGCCCCAGTTGCGGTGGCCGGTCTTGAAGGTGCGCCGCACCTGGAAGGTCGCCGCGTCGATCTCCGCGGCCTGGTCGCCGCGCCCCAGCGCCACATAGACCCGGCCGCCGTCGCGGGTCATGGCGAGGCCGACGGCCTGGACGCTGGGGGCGGCGACCGCTTTGCGGAGGTCGATGGTGTGGATCACCTTGCGCGTGGCGACGTCGAACACCGCGACGCTGGCGCGGGATTCCGAGCTCACCCAGAGGTGCGCGCCGTCCGGGCTGAAGCGGGCGTCGCGCGGCCGCGCGCCCACCAGGATGCTGTCCTTCAGCTCCCCTGTCCGCGCGTCGATGAAGTGCACCAGGCTGGCGCCCTCGGAGGTGCAGATCACCCAGCGGCCGTCGGGGCTCACCGCCATGCCCTCCGGCTCGGGACCGACCTGGGTCTCGCGGACGATCCGGTCGGCGGCGACGTCGAGGAAGCTGACCTTGCCGTCGTCCTCATTGGCCACGTAGATCATCCGCCCGTCGGGGCTCAGCGCGAAGCGCTCGGGGTCGGGGCCGGCGTTCAGCGCGCCGCGCACGCGCCGGCGCTGCACGTCGACCATGGCGATGCGGTTGTCGTTGCTCACCGCCACGTAGAGCGTCGCCCCGTCCGGCGAAAGCGCCAGGCCGCGCGGCCGATGGCCGACGGGCAGGCTGGCGACCTCCGCCAGCCGCTGGCCGTCGATCACGTGCAGCGGCCCGGTCTCGTCACTGACGAAGGCGGTGTGCGGCTGCGCCGGGGGCAGTGGGTGGCAGGCGCAAAGCGCGAGAAGCGCCGCGGCGGCGGCTGCTTCAACCCCAGCGCCGGTCCTCATGCTCAATGCGGCAACGCGAAGACGTAGAGTGTGCCGCCGGGCGTGGTCTTCTGCTTGAGGTCGGCCATGACGCCGACGAAGCCCAGCGCCGCGGTCGGGTCGCGCGGATCCAGGTCGGCGGAGACGATCGCGCCGGCCCAGCCGCCGACGCCGGAGAGCACGGCCACGTACTCGTGCCCGTCCGGCCCGCGATAGGCCACCGGCTGGCCGATGATCCCCGACGAGGTCTTGAACTGCCACAGCGGCTTGCCGGTGCGGGCGTCCACGGCTTTGAACCAGCCGTCCATGGCGCCGTAGAAGACCACGTCGCCGGCGGTGGCCAGCGCGCCGGACCAGAGCGGCAGGTCCTCCTTGATCTCCCAGGCCGCCGCGCGCCGCACCGGGTCCCAGGCGGTTAGCACGCCGCGGTTGCCGCCGGGACCTGGCTTCATCCGCACCTCCGCGCCGACGTAGGGCGTGCCGGAGATGTAGTTCGCCTGGACGTTTTCCCAGTCCATGCAGATGTTCTCGTGCGGGATGTACAGCAGGCCCGTGCGCGGCGAGAAGGCCGAGGGGTTCCAGTCCTTCGCGCCCGAGGCGGTCGGGCAGATGTCGCGGATCACCTTGCCCTGCTGCGGGATCTTGTCCGGGTTCACCTTCAGCCGTCCGGTCTTCAGGTCCACGCCGAAGCTGGAGTTGATGTAGCTGTAGGGGTCGGCCGCCAGCACCTGGCCGGTCGCACGGTCGATCAGGTAGAGGTAGCCGTTGCGCTCGGGCCGCGCGATCACCTTGCGCATCTGCCCGTTCACCGGGACCTGGATCAGGACGTTCTCGTTGATCCCGTCGTAGTCGTGCACGTCGTGCGGCGAGGACTGGTAGAACCACTTGGCCGCCCCGGTGTCCGGGTCACGGGCGAAGACCCCGCTCGTCCACTTGTTGTCGCCCGGCCGCTGCTCCGCGTTCCAGGGACCCGGGTTGCCGGTGCCGTAGAAGATCAGGTTCAGGTCCGGGTCGTAGGAGATCCAGCCCCACATGGTGCCGCCGCCGATCTTCCAGGCGTCCGGCGGCCAGGTGCTGACGCCCAGGTCCTTGCCCTTGGCGTCGGCGTAGAAGGGATGGAAGTCCGTCCCGATCAGCACGTCCTTGTCGGGGCCCGAGTGGTACGCCTTCCAGACCACCTTGCCGCTCTCGGCGTCCAGCGCCTGCAGCCATCCGCGCACCCCGAATTCGCCGCCGGCGTCGCCCACCAGGACTTTGCCCTTCACCACCAGCGGGGCCATGGTGATGGTCTCGCCGTGGTTGATGTCGCCCAGCTTGGTGCGCCAGACCTCCTTGCCGGTGTCGGCGTTCACCGCGACCGTGTAGCCGTCCAGGGTGTTGATGATCACCTTGCCGTTCCAGAACACGGCGCCGCGGTTGACCACGTCGCAGCAGGCGACGCCCTGGCTGGCCGGCGAGGGCTTGGGCGAATACTTCCACTTCACCGGCGCGCCGGGCTTGGCGAGGTCGAGGGCGTACAGGTCGTTGGGGTAGGGGGTGACGATGTACATCGTCGAGCCGACGACGATCGGCGCGGCCTCCTGGCCCTTGTTGACGCCGGTGGAGAAGCTGAAGGCGACCTTCAGGTTCTGCACGTTGGCGCCGTTGATCTCGTCGAGGCCCGAGAAGCGGGTGGACGCGTAGTCCTTGGACGGCATGGTCCACTGTCCGTCCTCGGCCGGCAGCGTGGCCGTCGCGCCCGTGCCGTTCGCCGAGACCGGGTAGGGGCTGCGCGGCGCCTGGAGCGCTACGTGCGGGCGCCGCTCGCAGCCGCTCAGCAGGGCCAGGGCCAGGGTTGTCAGGACGGCCAGCCTTCGCGCGGCGTCAGCGTTGCGGTGGTCGGTCCGGCGCCCGGCGATCTGGTCCGTCATCTTTCCTTCCCCTATTGCCGTGATCGCCTAACGCAAAGTCGCGGTCGAAGGGTCAAAACACGATGAGCGCCTTTCAGCTGGCGGCCCTGTTCCTCGCCCTGGTCGGCGTCTCCGGCTGGGTGAACGCGCGGCTGCTTCGCCGGCC
>JAQGIJ010000573.1 GCA_028291285.1 Phenylobacterium sp.
AGGTGCAGGTTGCCGATCTGGCTGTCCGTGCCGTCGGGGTTCTTGAAGTTGCCGCCCGGGACCATGCGGTGGAAGACCCCCAGCGGACGCGCGTCGTCCTGCCAGCCGAACACCTCGGCGTAGAACTTGCCGGCGGCGGCCGGGTCGTCGGAGGCCAGGTCGACGAAGATCAGGGTGTTGGGCGTGGTCATCGAACGCGCTTCCTTGTTGGTTGATGTGGCGGCCGCCTCAGGCGGCGTACTCGGCCCGCTTGGGCGTGAAGATATCGAGGTTCAGCACCGGCTCGTCGCCGACCACCACGCCCCAGTGGCGCGCGTGCGGCGGCACCACCAAGAGGCCGCCGGGCCGCAGCCGGGTGACCGTCTCGCCGATGTGGAAGTCGATCTGGCCGGAGAGGATGTAGACGATCTGCTCGTGCGGATGGTTGTGCGGCTTTGGCTCGTGGCCGGGCTGCAGCCGGTTCAGCGACACCGTCGCGCCTTCGCCGGAAAACCCCTTGCGCTCAACGCCCTCCCGCACCGGGATCCAGGGCGTCGTCGACCAGTCGATCGCGTGGATGTCCATGCGCTCCTCCTCCGTCTCAAGCCGGGCCATAGCCGCCGCCGCCCGGGGTCTCCAGGACGATCATGTCGCCCGGCTGCATCATCATCTTCTTGCCCTCGGAGACCGGCTTGCCGTTGACCGTGAAACGGCCGGCCGCCCCGTCCTCGCCGCCGGCCAGGCCCTCCGGACCGCGGTCGAGCCGGCTAGGGACCGCGTTCAGCAGCCAGGGCTCATTGGTGCGCATGTGGAAGGCGATCACCTGGCCGTCGCCGCCGGGCGTGCGGCCCTTGCCGCCGGAGCCCAGCCGCAGCTCGCGCCGGTCGAAGACGATCGGCATCGCCGCCTCCAGGATCTCCACCGGCACCGCCGCGACCCCGGTGGGGTAGCAGGTGGCGCTGGGGCCGGGCTTGGTCAGCCGCGCGCCCATGCCGCCGGAGTAGTTGAACATCGAGGAGGTGAAGGGCTCGCCGTCCGCGTCCTTGCCCTGGATCTGCACCGTCCAGACCGCGCCGGAGCCCTCGGCCAGCACCCGGTCGGGGATCACCTGGTGCAGCGCCTTCAGGATCGGCATGGGGACGAACATGCCCACCACGTGCCGGGCGTTGAGCGGCGAGGGGTAGGCGGCGTTGACGATCGAGCCCTTCGGCGCGGTGACCTTGATCGGCGCCAGCGAGCCGTAGTTGTTCGGCTGCTCGGGGTTGAGACAGCTCCTCACCGCGAAGGTCGAATAGGCGTGGGTGTAGTTCATCACCACATTGATCCCCATCGCGCTCGCGCCGGAGCTGCCCGCGAAGTCGATCGTCACCTCACCGGCGTTGTTGTCGATGGTGACCGCGGTCTTCAGCGTGATGATCTCGCCGCCCGGGACGTCGAACTGGCTCTCGCCGTGCCAGACGCCGCCGGGGAGCTTGCGGATCGCCTCGCGGGTGGCCTTCTCCGAACGGGTGATGATCTCGTCGGCCACCGCCTCGATGTCGTCCAGCCCATGGCGCGTGCACAGCGCGTTCAGCCGCTCGCCGCCGGACCAGCCGCTGGAGACCTGGGCCGACAGGTCGCCGAACACGTGGTCGGGGGTGCGCACGTTGCGCCGGATCATGGTGTGCAGCGTCTCGTTCGGCTCGCCCGCCTCGTAGAGCTTGAGCGGTGGGATCCACAGCCCCTCCTCATGCACGTCGCGAGCGCCTGCGCCGATGCCGTAGCCGGAGATGTCGGTGTGGTGGATGGTCGAGCCGATGAAGCCGATCAGCCGCTCGGCGCGGAAGATCGGGCACAGGACCGTGATATCGAAGAAGTGGCCGGCCGACATCCAGGGGTCGTTGGTGATCACCACGTCGCCGGGAACCAGCTTGCCCTTGTAGAGCTCGGCCAGGGTTTCGCCGGCGGCGGCCAGGGAGTTGATGTGGCCGGGCGTGCCGGTGTTGGCCTGGGCGACCATCCGGCCGCGAGCGTCGAACAGGCCGCTCGCCAGGTCGCCCGCCTCGCGCACCACGGGCGAAAAGGCGATGCGCTGCAGGGCCTTGGCCTGCTCGCTGACGATGCTGATCAGGTTGGACCAGAGGATTTCGAGTTCGATTCCGTCCAGCATCTCAGGCGCTCCGTTTGGCGACGATGCAGCCGATGGCGTCGACTTCGCCCGTCCAGCCCGGCGGCAGGACGACGGTGGTCTCGCGCTCCTCGACCAGCGCCGGGCCGGCGACGATCTGGCCGACGGCGAGGGCGGCGCGCTCGTAGCGCTGGGTCTCGGGCGCGCCCGGCCACAGCGGGATCGCGCGGCGGCCCTTGGGTTCGGCGGTGATCGCGCCGTACAGCTGAGCGGCTTCGGCCCCGTTCTCCGGCCCGCGGGCGGTGAGCCGCCAGCTGACCACCTCGACCGGCACGTGGCTGGGATTGACGCCGTACTGGGCGAAGTAGGCGGCCTCGAAGGCGGCGTGGATCGACTGCGGATCGCGGTCCTTGCGCGGGTCGCCGTCGAAGACGATGCCCACCTCGTTCTGCTGGCCGGCGTAGCGCAGGTCCGCGCCGTAGCTCCAGCGGATCTGCTCGGGCGCGGCGCCGGCGGCGACCAGCGCCTCGCGCGCCTCCTCGGTCATCTCGCCCACCAGCCGGTCGACGAGCACCCAGTCGAGGCCGCCGAGCCGGGACAGCGCGCTGCGCACCAGGTCGAGCCTGAGCGGCGTCACCAGCGAGCCGAAGGCGGAAAGCACGCTGGCCTGCGGCGGGAAGATCACCGCCGTGCTCTGCAGGAGCTCGCCCACGGCGCAGGCGTGGACCGGCCCGGCGCCGCCGAACGCCAGCAGCGGCAGGCCGCGGTGGTCGACGCCGCGGTCGGTGGCGTGCGCCCGCGCCGC
>JAQGIJ010000292.1 GCA_028291285.1 Phenylobacterium sp.
ACCGTCGGCCTGCGCTCCTCGTTCGCGCCGCCGCCGCCCCCGCCCCCGCCCCCGCCCCCCCCGCCTCCGCCCCCGCCGCCTCCGCCGCCGCCGCCTCCGCCGCCGGCCTACGAGGCCAAGCAGTTCATCGTCTACTTCCCGTTCGATCAGTACATCCTGACGCCGGAAGCCCAGGCGGTGGTCACGGAAGCCGCCAACTACGCCAGCGGCGGTCACGCCACCCGCGTCGTGGTGGTCGGCCACACCGACACCTCCGGCACGCCGGCCTACAACATCCGGCTGTCCGAACGCCGCGCGAAGGCGGTGGCCGACGCTCTGGTGGGCTCGGGCGTCCCGCAGACCGCTCTGGCGGTCGACTGGAAGGGTGAAGCCGACCTCGCCGTGCAGACCGGCGATGGCGTCAAGGAACCGCTGAACCGTCGCTCGACGATCGACATCAACTTCTGATCCCGATCGCCGACGGTTCGTCGGAAACATGCGGAAGCCCGGCCGAAAGGCCGGGCTTCTTGCGTTTTGGGTCTCGCTGGGCGTCCCTGCGCTTTCGCGTCGCGGCAGGTTCTGGCGAGAACCCTTGCCCTGAGCGCAAGGCCTTCCCATCCTGGGAGGAAAGGGTGGAACGAACATGTCCTTCGACGCGCTGGACAGCGAAAAGTTTGCGGATGAGCGCGGCGCTGTCGCCGCCGCCCTGGCGGCCCAGCCGTTCCGCAGCGAGGAGCGCGCCGCGCTGCGCGCCGAGGCCGAGGCCCTGGTCCGCGCCGCCCGCCGCAGCGCGCGCCGCCAGGGCGTGGTCGAGAGCTTCCTGCAGGAGTTCAGCCTCTCCACCCCCGAGGGCCTGGCGCTCATGTGCCTGGCCGAGGCCCTGCTGCGCACCCCCGACGAGGAGACCCGCGACCGGCTGATCGCCGAGAAGATCGCCTCCGCCGACTGGGCGAGCCACGCCGGCCGCTCCGGATCGCTGCTGGTCAACGCCTCCACCTGGAGCCTGATGCTCACCGGCCGGCTGATCGATCCGGACGAGGAGGCGCAGGCCGACCTGCCGGGCTTCATCCGCCGGCTCGCCGGTCGGCTGGGCGAGCCGGTGATCCGCCAGGCCGTGGGCGCGGCCGTGCGCATCATGGGCGAGCAGTTCGTGCTCGGCGCGACCATCGAGCGCGCCCTGAAGCGCGCCGCGGCCGAAGGCTTCGTCTGCTCCTTCGACATGCTCGGCGAGGGCGCCCGCACCGCGGCCGACGCCGAGCGCTACGAGGCCGCCTACGCCGAGGCCATCGCGGTGGTCGGCCGCCAGGCCGGGGGACAGGGACCGGAGGCCGGCCACGGCGTCTCGGTCAAGCTCTCGGCGCTTTCGCCGCGCTACGAGGCCCGCCAGGCCGAGCGTGTCTGGTCCGAGCTCTATCCGCGCCTCCTGCGCCTCGCCGTGCGGGCCGCGCGGGCCGACATCAACCTCACCCTCGACGCGGAGGAGGCCGATCGCCTCGTGCTCTCCCTCGACGTGCTCGACCGGCTGGCCCGCGAGCCGGGCCTGGGCGGCTGGCGCGGCCTGGGCCTGGCCGTGCAGGCCTACCAGAAGCGCGCGCCCAGGGTGATCGCCGCGGTGGCCGACATCGCGCGCGCCAGCGGCCGGCGGCTGATGGTCCGCCTGGTCAAGGGCGCCTACTGGGACACCGAGATCAAGCGCGCCAAGGTGGCGGGGCTGCCGGCCTATCCGGTCTATACGACGAAGGCGGCCACCGACCTCTCCTACCTGGTCTGCGCGCGGGCCCTGATCGGCGCGGCGCCGCATCTCTACGGCCAGTTCGCCACCCACAACGCCCACACCCTGGCCGCCGTGCGCGAGCTCGCCCGCCAGGCCGGCCTGACCGTCGAGTTCCAGCGGCTGCACGGCATGGGCGAGGCGCTCTACGCCGCCGCCCGCGACCGCTACGGCGCCTTGCCCTTGCGCGTCTACGCCCCCGTGGGCAGCCACGAGGACCTGCTGCCCTACCTCGTCCGGCGGCTGCTGGAGAACGGCGCGAACACCTCCTTCGTCCACGCCCTGCTGGACGAGCGCACCCCGGTGGAGAAGGTGGTCACCGATCCCGTCGCCGCCGTGGAGGCCTCAGGCGCCGGGCCGCACCCGCGCATCCCGTTGCCGGCCAATCTCTACGGTCCGTCGCGCCGCAACAGCGAAGGCCTCGACCTCTCCATCGCCGAGACCCGCGCGAGGCTCGCCGCCGCCGTCGCCGCCCTCGACGCCGAACGGCTCGCCGCCGGCCCCATCGTCCGTGGCCGGATCACCCTTGGCGCGGAGCCCGGGGCGCGCCGTTCGCCGGCGGATCTTCAGCGCGTGCTGGGCGAGGCCGGCTCGGCCAGCGCCCAGGACATGGCCACCGCCTTCGCCGCGGCCAAGGCGGCGCAAGGGCGCTGGGACGCCCAGGGCGGGGAGGGGCGCGCGCCGGTGCTGCGCGCCATGGCCGATGCGCTGGAGGCCAACCGCGAGCGGCTGATCGCGATCCTGGCCCGGGAAGCCGGCAAGACCTACGCCGACGGGATCGCCGAGGTGCGCGAGGCCGCCGACTTCTGCCGCTATTACGCCAGCCTGGCCGAGCGCCAGTTCGCCCGGCCGGAGATCCTGCGCGGACCCGTGGGCGAGACCAACCAGCTGTCGCTGCACGGCCGCGGCGTGTTCGTCTGCATCAGCCCGTGGAACTTCCCGCTGGCCATCTTCACCGGCCAGATCGCCGCGGCGCTGGCGGCCGGCGATGCGGTGCTGGCCAAGCCCGCCGAGCAGACGCCGATCGTCGCCGCCGAGGCCGTGCGCCTGTTCCACCAGGCGGGCCTCGACCCCGACCTGCTGCATCTGCTGCCGGGCGAGGGGCCGACCGTCGGCCAGGCGCTAATCGTCCATCCGGACTGCGCGGGCGTGGCCTTCACCGGCGGCACCGAGACCGCCTGGGCGATCAACCGGGCGCTGGCCGCGCGGCCCGGTCCGATCATCCCCTTCATCGCCGAGACCGGCGGGCTGAACGCCATGTTCGTCGACACCACGGCGCTGCGCGAACAGGTCATCGACGACGTGCTGGCCTCGGGCTTCGGCTCGGCCGGCCAGCGCTGTTCGGCGCTGCGCCTGCTGTTCGCGCCGCACGAGACCGCCGACGCCCTGGTCGAGGGGCTGGTGGGCGCCATGGACGCGCTGGTGGTGGGCGACCCCACCGACCCACGCACCGACGTCGGTCCGGTGATCGACGCCGAGGCGAAGGGGGCGCTGGACGCCCACCTCGCCCGCCTCGCCCGCGAGGCCAAGGTCGTGCGCCAGCTCCCGGCGCCGGAGGGCGGCCACTTCTTCGGCCCGGCGCTGGCCGAGGTCCCCGACGCGGCCTTCCTGCAGACGGAGGTGTTCGGCCCGATCCTGCACGTGGTGCGCTACGATCCGGGCGAGCTCGAAGCCGCCGCGGCCCCGCTGCGCGCCGCTGGCTACGGCCTGACGCTCGGCGTGCACAGCCGCATGGAATCCTTCGCCGAGCGGGTGCGCCGCGCCGTCCCGGCCGGCAACGCCTACGTCAATCGCTCGATGATCGGCGCGGTCGTGGGCGTCCAGCCGTTCGGCGGCGAGGGCCTGTCCGGCACCGGCCCCAAGGCCGGCGGCCCCCACGCCCTGCTGCGCTACGCCCTGGAGCGCGCCGTCAGTGTCAACATCGCCGCCCAGGGGGGCGACCCGGCGCTTCTGAACCTGGAAGGGTGAAGGCGGAGGCCGCCGCCTCGGCGTCCGGCCCAAGCGACCCGCCGCGGCCGCGCGCCAGCAGTTCGGCGCCGCGCCAGACTTCGACCGCGTGCGGATGACCGCCCGCCAGCACCTGCTCGAGCGCCGCATCGGCCGAATCCGCCTCGACCTCGACCGCCGACATGATCCGACCTGCAGGATTGAGCAGATAGGCGCGAAACTGACACATGCGTTCAACCCGGCTCCGTTCTGCTCAGAGAACGGTGCAGCCTGGCTGTTTCATCCCGCCTTCGCCGCGACCGCGTCAGTAAGCTCGGCCGGGCTGAACGGCTTCGGGACCACGACCGCGCCCTCGACGCCGAACCGGTCCGCGTGAGTGGCGCCGCCGCTGATGTAGATGACCTGCAGGTCGGGGTTGAGCAGGCGGGCCCGGCGGGCGACGTCGAAGCCTGTCGTGCCCTCGCCGAGATCGATGTCGGCGACCAGGACCTGGAACGTGCGCGGCTCCTGCTCCAGCTGCGCATAGGCGCTGCGATCGTCGTGCGCGAGCGCCACGTCGTGGTGCTCGTCGACCAGGGCTTCGAGGATCAGCTCGGCGACCGCGCGGTCATCCTCCACCACCAGAACGCTGCTCACAGCGAAGCCCCGCGGTCGCCGAACAGGTTTCGGTCGATCGCATGGTGGCTTGCGTCCAGGGCTTCCCGGCGAGTCAGCGGCTCTCCGGGCAGCTTGACGTGCGCGCCCGCCCTGCGGAGGCGCACGATCTGGTCGCTGGTGAAGCCCGGCACGCGTTCGACGTCGGCCCACGACAGGAAGGGTCGCCAAAGAAACAGGTCATGAGCGCTCTCAAGCCCGACGAGCTTCGCCATCGTCGAGATGCTCGCGGTGTTGAGATCCATAAGGCCGTCCGTCAAATGGCAAGCCCACCCAGCCGCGTATTAACATTTGAAGTCGCAGACCCGTTCCGGCGGGACAGCGTTTCCCGCGGGCGTCTGTCGTCGCCGAGGCCTCGGCCGCCGTGGCCGGCGCTCCGGGCGCCCGGCGGCGTGACCCAAGACGGGCCGAGCCTTCAAACTTGCATTGTGCCTGTTGCGCCTCCGCCACGGCCTCGTCAGGGCGACGGCGCGTCGGGAACCCGACATGGCATTCCGCCGTTGCACATTGCTTGTACCGAGTTCGCGGGGCTGGAAACGATGGGCAGTGTGCTCGTGGTCGAGGATGACCACGCGATCCGTGAGGTGATGTGCGATGTCCTGCGTGACCGCGGCTTCACCGTTGACTGCGTGAGGAACGATCAGGAGGCCTACCAGCGGATCGCTGCGCGCCCGCCCCCCAGTATTCTGGTGATCGACGTGAACCTTGGCCGCGGGACGACGGGCTACGACGTCGCCCGCTATGCTCGCCAGGTGATGCCGGACGTAGCGGTGGTCTACGTCAGCGGCGAGGTGCAGCCCGGCTCGTTCAAGGCTTTCGGCGTGCCGGAGAGCGAGTTCCTCGAGAAGCCGTTCGCACCGGAGGAGCTGGTGGCGGTGGTGATGCGGAAGCTGTGTCCCAGCCCCTGAGGGCTTCCGCACCGGATGACGGGGCGCCCCCGGTCAGCTGTCGAAGCTGACCCGGGTGTCGAGGGGCCGCCGCTGCTCGACCTCATGGGCGATCAGGGTCTCGATCTCCTCGTGCGCGGGCTTCGGCAGCTCGACCGGCTTGTCGCGCGTCGGCAGCAGCACCGTGGCCTGGCCCGGGGTGACCATGGTGCCCCACTGGTTCTCGACCCAGACCTCCAGCCGCACCTCGCCGCCCTTGTCGGTCAGCGCCTTGTCGGTGACGCGGCCTTTCACCCAGTAGGTGTCGCCGGTGTAGACGAACTTGCGGTGCTCGCAGCTCATCTTCCAGAGCCAGGCGTCGTCGCCCATCCAGTTGGTGATCAGGTTGGTGAGCGCGGCCTCGCGGATGGCGCCGTAATCGTAGCTGATCGGAATGCCGAGCTCGTTGGCCCACTCGCGCTCCCAGTGCAGCCGCTGGACGGTGTCGGGCACGCCCAGGCTGTTGGGGGTGAAGAGGCCGGGCGCCTTCTTGCGCACCTTGTAGGAGACCTTGAACGCCCCGGGCGGCGTCAGCTGCATGCCCCAGCCGATGTGCCAGGCGATGATGTCGCTGGTGCGCAGCGGCCCGCGCACGATGGTCTGCAGCTCGTCGCCCGGATTGACGTCCTCGAACCAGCGCGGCTCCGCGCCGCGGATCGTCTCGGCCTCGTAGCAGGCGTCGATCTCGGCGAGCTGCTCGGGCGAGTAGGGCTTGGGGAGCTCGTATTCCTTCTTGCGCTCCTTCGACGCCTGGCGCTCGGCGCGGATCCAGGTGCCGTTGCGCATGTTCACCAGTTCGCCGCGCTGGTTGCGGTAGAAGAAGGCCTGCACCTCGCCGACGCTGCGGCCGGAAAAGGCGCTGTTGGTCTTCGGCACGACACCCACCAGCGCCAGCCTGCGGCCCAGCCGATCGCCGACCTGCAAGGGCCGCCACCACTCGAACTCCATCACCGCCTGATAGGAGCCGAGCCCCGCCAGCGGATCGCCCTTCATGATCGCCTTCTGCGCGTCGGTGTGCGCCGGCGCGTCGGGCTCGCCCATGGTGTAGTGAAACAGCGGCGAGCCGATCACCCCGCCCCAGCGGGTCTTCGCCGCATAGTCCGGCTCGCAAAACAGCGGATTGTCGTCGCCATAGCCGAAGGCGAAATGGCGCGTGGCGTCGGGCGTGACCTCCAGATTGTGGACGGCGCGGTTCTGGTTGAACTGGATGCCGAGCCGCTGGCGCAGGCGCTCGACGCCCGCGTCCGTCAGCACGCCCACAGCAGGCTTCTTCTCCGTCGCGACATCGGCCATTTGGCAATCCTCCCACTATGTGCCCTGGACGCTAGTCGTCGCCTGGATCACGCGCAACGCCTTTCCGGTACGGGAAAGTAGCTGCAGCAGGGCGAAAAACGGTTGTCCGCCGGACGCGCTTGCCGCTTACATTCGACGACGGAGTTGGGCGTGCCTACGTCGTGAGACGCCGGAGGTCAGGCCGGGAGGAGCATGGGTATGGAAAAGTCCGTCGCGCTGTTGGCGAGCGGCTACGGCGCGGTCGAGGGCCCCACGGTCGATGACGCGGGCGATCTCTACTTCAGCGATCCGATCGACGGCGGCGTCTACCGGCGCACCGCCGCCGGCGAGATAGAACTGGTCGTCCCGAAACGTCGCGGCGTCGGCGGCCTCTGCCTGCACCGGGACGGCGGCGTGGTCGTCAGCGGCCGGGACGTCAGCCACGTCCACGACGGCGAGAGCCGGATCCTGTTCGGCCGCGACGACTACGCGGCTCTCGGCCTGGATCCCGCCACCAGCTTCAACGACATCCATGCCGACGACCGCGGGCGGGTCCTCGCCGGCGCCGTCTGGGGCGGCGCGTTCGACGAGCACGCCAAGGGGGCGCTGGTTCTGGTGGAAGCGCCCGGGCGGGGCCAGGTGATCTACGACGGCGTCGTCGGCTCGAACGGCATCGCCTTGGATTGGAAGCGCCGGCGCCTTTACCACTGCTCGAGTTACGACCAGCGGATCATCGTCTCCGAAGCGGCGGGCGACAGCTACAGGAAGGTCGAGGAGATCTCGACGAAGGCCGTGCCCGGATTTCCCGACGGCCTGGCGCTGGACGACCAGGGCCGCCTCTGGGTGGCCTTCCATCGCAGTCCGGCGGTGGTCTGCCTCGACCCGGCCGGCCGGCTCCTGGAGCGCCTGGTGCTCCCGTCGCATGACGTGACCAGTCTCTGCTTTGGCGGGGCGGACCCGCAGGATCTGATCGTCGTCACGGGCGACAACGCCGACACGCCGGCGTTGCGGGGCTGCGTCTTCCGCTGCCGGGTCGATGTTCGCGGCGCGCCGGTGGGCGTGGCCGGTATCTGAGCCCGCGCGCAGGGAGAGCTGAGTGGGAGACGTCGCCACCGAGATCCGCGTGCTGCAGGTTTTCCAGACCTTCGCCAGGCTCAAGCGCCCGTTGCGGCTTTCCGAACTGGCCGCCGAGATTGGCATGCCGGTGTCGAGTTGCTTCGCGCTGGTCAGGCGGCTGACCGCGGAAGGGCATCTCTTCGAGCCGGTCGAGAAGCGCGCCTACTACCCGACCGGCAAGCTCCGCCAATGGACCGCGATCATCGCCGCGCACGACCCGATCGTGCGAAGGATCGAGCC
>JAQGIJ010000610.1 GCA_028291285.1 Phenylobacterium sp.
GCAGGATCGCGCGGGCCTCGTCCAGCGGGTCCCCAAACGGCGGAGGGTCGGGTTCGGCGAGCGTGGCGCGCATCCTCGTGGTTATGGCGGTGAATCGCCCGATTGGCGATGCGGCTTTGCGGCTCGCCTGGCCTGACGCGTTCCGCGAACGGGGGGACTTGAAGCGCCGCCTTAGGAACCTACTTACAAGCGACCGGTTGGTTGGGCGTCGGTTAACTCCAAACAAGCTAGACTGTAGGCCATGGGACGGGATCGGTCGGAAGGCTCCGGAATGACGCTGAAGGCGTTTATCGCGGCCGCTGCGGCGGCGGCGATCGCCATCGGCCTTGCGCTGCCGGTGCCGCACAAGAGCCAGGCGGCGCAGCCGAAGTCGCAGTTCACGACGTTCGAGCTCGGCCGCGGCTGAAGGCGCTCCCCTCCGGGGGAGGCTTTCCTGAGAATCCCACTAGGCTCGCGCCCGTGATGCGCGGGTCTTTCAGCTTCTATGAGTTCTTCTGCGGCGGCGGCATGGCGCGCCTGGGCCTGGGGCCGGCGTGGTCGTGCGCCTTCGCCAACGACTTCGATCCGGTCAAGGCCGCCACCTATCGCAACAATTTCGCTGACGCCGGCGAGCATCTGCACGAGGGCGACGTCTGGCGGCTCGCGGCCGCCGACCTGCCGGGCCGCGCCGACCTCGCCTGGGCCTCTTCGCCCTGCCAGGACTTCAGCCTGGCCGGCGCGCGGGCGGGCCTCGCGGGGGGCCGCTCCTCCGCCTTCTTCGGCTTCTGGCGGCTGATCGAGGCGCTGGGCGCCGAGGGCCGCTCGCCCGAGGTGGTGGTGATCGAGAACGTCTCCGGCCTGCTGACCTCGCACGGCGGCGCCGACTTCGCCGCCCTGGGCGAGGCGCTGGCGAGCCAGGGCTACGCCTTCGGCGCGCTGGAGATCGACGCGGCCGCCTTCCTGCCGCAGTCGCGGCCACGGGTGTTCGTGATCGCCACCCGCCGCCCGCCGCCGCCCACGCTGCTGGGCGAGAGCGGCTTCCGCACCAAGGCGGTGCAGGCGGCCGCTGCGCGCCTGCCAGCGGCGCTCGCCGCCCGCTGGATCGACTGGCGCCTGCCCGCGCCGCCGGCCCGCAACGAAAGCCTGGCCGCCCTGCTGGAGCGGGACGACGCCGTGGATTGGCATTCGCCGGAGCGGACCGCCGCCTGGCTGGCGCTGATGGCGCCCCTGCACCGGCGTCGGCTCGAGGCCTGCCAGGCGTCCGGCGAGCGGATGGTGGGCGCGGTCTTCCGGCGGATGCGCGTCGAGGGCGGCGTGCGCGTGCAGCGGGCGGAGGTGCGGTTCGACGGCCTGGCCGGCTGCCTGCGGACGCCGCGCGGCGGCTCCTCGCGCCAGGTGATCGTGGCGGTGGACGGCGCGCAGGTGCGCACACGCTGGCTCTCCCCGCGTGAGGCGGCGCGCCTGATGGGCCTGCCGGACGGCTACCGGCTGCCGAAGGCCGCGACCTCGTCTCTGCATGTGGCCGGCGACGGCGTGGCCGTGCCGGTGGTGCGCTGGCTGGCCGAGCACCTGCTGCAGCCGCTGCTGGCCAAGCCGGCGCTCGCGGCCGCCGAGTAGCGCCGAAGAACCTTCCAAATCCCGGCGGAAGCCTTAGGTTCGCCGCGAAGGGCGCTACTCGACGAAAGGTCCAGGACATGGACGCTACCCCAGACAAGGCCTACGACGCCGCACGCTACAAGCGGGCCGGCCGGGGCAAGATCTACGACAGCATCATCGACACCATCGGCGACACGCCGCTGGTGCGCCTGCCGCGTCTCATGGCCGCGCTGAAGCCCAAGGGCGAGGTCGTCGCCAAGCTCGAGTTCTTCAACCCGATCGGCTCGGTGAAGGACCGCATCGGCGTGGCGATGATCGAGTACCTCGAGGCCAAGGGGGTGCTGAAGCCCGGCGGCGTGATCATCGAGCCCACCAGCGGCAACACCGGCATCGCGCTCGCTTTCGTGGCCGCCGCCAAGGGCTACAACCTGACCCTGGTCATGCCGGAGAGCATGTCGCTGGAGCGGCGCAAGATGCTGGTGCTGCTGGGCGCCAAGCTCGAGCTGACCCAGCCGGAGAAGGGCATGGCCGGCGCCGTCGCCAGAGCCAAGGAACTCGTCGCCGCCACCCCCGGCGCGGTGATGCCACAGCAGTTCGACAACGCCGCCAATCCGCTGATCCACCGGGTCTCGACCGCCGAGGAGATCTGGAACGACACGGAAGGCCGCGTGGACGCGGTCATCTCCGGCGTCGGCACCGGCGGCACCATCACCGGCGTCGGCCAGGTGCTGAAGGCGCGCAAGCCGTCGGTGAAGATGATCGCCGTCGAGCCCGAGGGCTCGCCGGTGCTCTCCGGCGGCCAGCCCGGCCCGCACAAGATCCAAGGCATCGGCGCCGGCTTCGTCCCCTCGATCCTCGACCGCGGCGTCATCGACGAGGTGGTGCAGGTGACCAACGAGGACAGCTTCGCCATGGCCCGGCGGGTGGCCCGCGAAGAGGGCATCCCGGTGGGCATCTCCTCCGGCGCGGCGCTGACGGCGGCGTTCGACGTCGCCGGCCGCGACGACATGGCCGGCAAGCTGATCGTCGCCATCATCCCCAGCTTCGCCGAGCGCTACATCTCCACGGCGCTGTTCGAGGGGCTGTGACCCCCGGCGGCACGGACGTCTACGACGCGGCCAAGCGCTCGGCCGTCATGCGGCGGGTCAAGGGCCGCGACACCACGCCGGAGATGATCGTGCGGCGGGCGCTGACCAGGCTCGGCGCCCGCTACCGGCTGCACCGCAAGGACCTGCCGGGCTCGCCCGACGTGGTCCTGCCCGGGCGGAGGCTGGCGCTCTTCGTCCACGGCTGCTTCTGGCACGGCCACGACTGCGCCCGCGGCGCGCGGGTGCCCACGCAGAACCGCGACTACTGGACCGCCAAGGTCGCCCGCAACCGCGCCCGCGACGCCGCCAGCCACGAGGCGCTGGCGGCCGCCGGCTGGCGCGTCGAGACGCTCTGGGAGTGCGAGCTGAAGGACGCCGAGGCCCTCGACTCCCGCCTCGCCGATCTCCTCGCCCCGCCTGCGGGGTGAGGGCGCGCTTCGCTACTCCAGGTACATCGTCCGTAGGCTGACGATCTCCGCCGGGCCGACGCCGATCTCCTTCGCCAGGTAGGCGTCCACCGAGCCCCAGCGGCGCTCGATCTCCTCGAAGGAGAACTCCAGCAGGCTGCGGTGCTGGCTGTCGTAGAGCGGCT
>JAQGIJ010000623.1 GCA_028291285.1 Phenylobacterium sp.
TGGCTGGTGCGCTACGACCCGCGCGCCCAGGAGGTGGCGGTCAAGAGCGGCGACAACCGCGGCCAGGTCATGGTGCAGAAGAACGTGGTGCGCGAGATGAAGCGGCTGGGGAGCTGGCGCGGCCGGCCCGCGGCCTTCCGCCTGCCCGATGCCTCCGAGGACGGGCTGGCCACCGTCATCATCCTGCAGGCCCCCCACGGCGGGCGTGTGCTGGCCGTCGCGCGCGCCAAGAGCTGAGCCCCGGACCAACAGCAGCCCGGACCTACAAGAGCCCGGACCTACGGCCCAGACACACAAGAGCCCGCGCGGCTGGAGAGGCCCGCGCGGGCTCAAGTTGGGGGATCTGTGTGTCGGCTGGCCAGCCCGTCAACCCTGGGGGGCTGGGGGGGCTGTTCAGGATCCGGGGCCAACAAGGTCTGACCAACCGACTATGTGCTTAAACACCCTGCATCAGGCGGGCAGCGGACCAAAATAAGGTCTTTTCGCGGCGCGGCTTACCGGACCGTGCCAGCGGAACCGCTCCCGGCCCCTCTCGCTTTCGCCTCCGATTTCGGTTTAGGCTCCGTATCGATGGCTCTCGATCGGTCCCACGCCGCGCCCAGCGGGGCGCGCATCTTTTTCGAACGGCGGGAGCTGGAGCGGCTGCTCAGGCTCTACGGGCGGATGGTGGCGGCGGGGGAGTGGCGCGACTACGCGATCGACGGGCTGAGCGAGGCCGCGGTCTTCTCCGTCTTTCGCCGGGCCTCCGAGGAGCCGCTCTACCGGATCGAGAAGCGGCCGGCGATGGCCCGCGGCCAGGGCGCCTGGGCGGTCATTGGCCAGGGCGGCATGATCCTGCGGCGCGGCGCGGACCTCGACCAGGTGCTGCGGGTCTTCGACAAAGGCCGCTTCAAGGTCGTCGACTGAGCGATATTTCCTCTCCCCGCGAGCGGGAGAGGACGCAAGCCAAGAAAAAGCCCCGGCGGTCGCCCGCCGGGGCTTGTGATCTTGCGATCCCGTCTGCGCTCAGCGGCGGTTGCCGGTGAACTGCAGCAGGAATTGGAAGAGGTTGATGAAGTTCAGATAGAGGTTCAGCGCGCCGTAGTTGGTGGCCACCGCCATCGAACCGGCGTCGCCGCCCAGCTGGTAGTAGGTCATCTTCAGGCGCTGGGTGTCGTAGGCGACCAGGCCGGCGAAGATCAGCACGCCCAGCACGTTGATGATGAAGCTGAGCCCCGGCAGGTGCAGGAACATGCCCACCAGCGACGCCAGGATCAGGCCGAACAGGCCCATGATCAGGAAGCTGCCGAAGCCGGTCAGGTCCTTCTTGGTGGTGTAGCCCACCAGGGAGAGCGCGCCGAAGGCCGAGGCGGTGATCAGGAAGGTCAGCGCCACCGAGGAGCCGGTGTAGGCCAGCAGCCAGACGCCGAGGCCTGCGCCGATGGCCGCGACCACCGACCAGTAGATGGCGCCCGCCGCGCGCGGGCTCGGGTTGCGGATGAACATGGCGCCGAGGATCACCGCCAGCGGCACGAAGCGGATGATCATGCCGATCGGCGTGAAGCCAACCAGGCGGCCGTCAGGACTGACGTTGTAGAGCAGTTGCTGGACGGGGGCGAAGTCGGCCGTCACCCAGGCCAGAGCCGCGGAAAGGACAAGGCCCAGCGCCATCTTGTTGTAGACGCCGAGCATGAAGCTGCGAAGTCCCGCGTCCACCGACATGTCGGCGCGATCCGCGGGGATCGTGCGCGCGTAGCCGCGGTTGAAGTCGCTCATCTGAGGCATAGCCCTTGGTTGGGCGTCCGGGATGGACGCACGCGAAATATCGGGTCCCACCGCGGCGGAAGCAAGACCTTAGGGATTAAGGGGTCTTAACCTTTCCCGCGCCAGCTTGCCCGCCCCAGTTTGTACGCCTTAAGGGCCGCGCTAGAGAAGGCGCCATGATCCGCCTCTTCGCCGCCGTGCCCGTGCCGGACGAGATCGCCCGCGGCTTGGCGCGCCGCCAGCAGGGGCTGGAGGGCGCGCGCTGGCGTACGGCGGCGCAGCTGCACATCACCTTGCGTTTCTTCGGCGAGATCCGCGAGGACGTCGCCCGCGACCTCGACGCCGAACTGGCCAGTGTCGGCGGGAGCCCGTTCGAGGTCGTGCTGGAGGGCGCGGGCGCCTTCGGCGAGGGGCCGGACGTCCACGCCATCTGGGCCGGCGTCGCCGAAAGCCCGCATCTGAGGCGGCTGGCCAAGGGCTGCGAGATGGCCGCGCGGCGCGCCGGCTTGAAGCCGGAGCGGCGCCACTACCGCCCGCACCTGACGCTGGCCTATCTGCGCCATGCGGATCCGGACAAGGTCGCCGGCTGGATCCAGGCCAACAGCCTCCTGAAGTCCCCGCCGCTGCGGGTGGACCGCTTCGGCCTCTATTCCAGCGTCCTCGCCAGCACCGGGGCGAAGTACCGCCTGGAGGCGGAATACGCCCTCTAGGCCTCCGCCGCGTGGTCCTTGAGGATGCCGAGCGGCACGATGGCCAGGGTCTCCTCGTGGGTGGCGTCGAGCACGATCTTGGGGGCCGCGCCGGCGTCCAGCGCCTCCTTCCAGCGCGGCGCGCAGAGGCACCAGTGGTCGCCGGGCTTCAGGCCGGCGAACCCGAACTCGGGACGCGGGGTCGACAGGTCGTTGCCCACCGAGCGGGAGTAGGCCAGGAACTCCGCCGTCATCACGGCGCAGACCGTGTGCATGCCGGGGTCCTCGTGGTTCGTCTCGCAGCAGCCGTTGCGGAAGAAGCCGGTGACCGGGTCCATGGAGCAGGGCTTGAGCTCGCGCCCCAGGACGTTCTTCGCGGCCAGCTCGTAGCGTGTGGTGGTCATGGCCTCATCCTAGCGCCTAAGAGGAAGCGTCCGCCACGCGTCGCAGGAGCGAAATCCATGAGCCTCGTCCGTCCCCGCCGCAGCGCCCTCTACATGCCGGCCTCCAATGCGCGGGCGATGGAGAAGGCCCGGAGCCTGCCGGCCGACGTGGTGATCCTGGACCTGGAGGATGCCGTCGCGCCGGAGGCCAAGGCCGAGGCCCGCGCGCTGGCCGCCGAGGCGGTGCGCGCCGGCGGCTTCGGCCCGCGCGAGGTGGTGATCCGGGTGAACGGGCGCGACACGCCCTGGGGCGCGGCGGACCTGGGCGCGGCCGCGGCGGCGGGCGCCGACGCGGTGCTGGTCCCGAAGGTCACCTCGGCGCAGGACCTGGCGCACTATGCGGCCGCGCTGGGCGGCAAGACGCGGCTCTGGGCGATGATCGAGACCTGCGCGGCCGTGTTCCGGCTCGACGAGCTGGCGCGGGCGGCCGGAGCGAACCGCAACGACGTCTGGATCCTGGGCGCCAACGACCTGGTGAAGGAGATGCGCTGCCGGCCCGGCAAGGACCGCAGCCCCCTTGTGCCCGCCATGTCGCTGGCGGTGATGGCCGCCCACTCCCAGGGGATCGCCATCCTGGACGGCGTCTACAACGACATCCCCGACCTGGAGGGCCTGGCGCGGGAGTGCGAGCAGGGGCTCGACCTCGGCTTCGACGGCAAGACCCTGATCCACCCCACCCATCTCGAGACCACCAACCGCGCCTTCACTCCCGCCGAGGAAGCGGTGGCCTGGGCGCGCACCGTCGCGGCGGCCTTCGCGGCGCCCGAAAACGCCGGGAAGGGTGTTCTTAAGGTCGATGGACGAATGGTGGAGCGGCTCCACCTGGCCGAGGCCGAGCGGCTGATCGCGATTTCGCAGGCGATCGCCGCGCATCAGGGATGAGGCGATGAGACGAGCGCTGGCGGGCCTGACGGCGGCCCTGGCGATCGCAACGGCGGCCCCGGCGCTGGCCCAGGAGGCCGCGCCTGCGCCGGCCGGCCCCAAGGTCGACGGGCCGGGCAAGCTGCCGGAGCCCGCCCCCTCCGTGCCGGAGCTGGCCTACGACTCGCGGCTGCTGTCCTCCTTCGCCTCGGCCGAGCGGTTCCAGGGCGCACTCGACGGCGGCTGGACGCTCAGCGCCGACGGCCAGGGCGACCTATACGCCTTCCAGCTGGTGGACAGGCGCGAAGGCCTCGAAGGCGCTTGGCGCGACCTGCGCCGCCCGCGTCAGCCCGGCGCGTCGGGCTTCGTCGACCAGATGCAGCGCACGCCGGCCGAGCTCGTCCTGCGCTTCAGCCCGGCCCCGCAGCAGCTCGCGGTGGTGACGCTCCGGCCCGCAGGCGGCGCGCTGCGCGGCGAGCTCGACCAGACAGGGCAGCGCATCCCCGTCACGCTGCGCAAGACAAGCCCCTAGTCCGCTCTTCCGCGCGGAAGAGCGGTTGATTTGATCGGCAGCGCGCGGTGCGCGGCCGCCAACGCCCTCTCCAGCACCTCCTCCGCATAAGCCTCCGCCGCCCCGGCGCCCCACACCGGGCCCGGCCAGGCGTCGTCGTCGGGGCGGCGGCCGACGACGTGGACGTGCAGCTGGGGCGTGACGTTGCCGAGCTGGCCGACGTTGAGCTTGGCGACCGGACGGCCCAGCGCCTCGCCGATCGCACGCACCGCGGCCCCCGCCAGCAGGATTTCCGCCATCAGCTGCGTGCGCTGGTCGTCGGTGAGGTCCTCCAGCTCGCGGGCCCCGCCCACACGGGGCAGCAGCACGATCCACGGGAAGCGGGCGTCGGCCTGCAGCCGCGCCTGGCAAAGGGCGAGCTCGCCGACGAGCCGGGAGGTCGCCTCGAAGGCGGGGTCGATCTCGAACATGGCGCCAGTCAAGCCACGCGGCGGCGGCTGCGCCAAGCGCGCTTGCGGCATTGCAGCACGCCCGCGCGTGAGCTAGGGACCCGGCCACCCGTCTCGGCCACGACGCTTACGGCATCTGGCCTTACAGCATCTGGAGCAGCACCATGGCGAGCAAGAAGCCGATCCGCGTCGCGGTCACCGGCGCCGCCGGCAATATCGGCTACGCCCTTCTCTTCCGCATCGCCTCCGGCGCCATGCTGGGGCCGGACCAGCCGCTCATCCTGCAGCTGCTCGAAATCCCCGCCGAGGGCGCCCAGAAGGCGCTGAAGGGCGTCGCCATGGAGCTCGAGGACTGCGCCTTCCCGCTGCTGCAGGACATGGTGCTGACCGACGACGCCAACGTCGCGTTCAAGGATGCAAACTGGTGCGTGCTGGTGGGCTCCAAGCCCCGCGGCCCCGGGATGGAACGCGCCGACCTGCTGAAGGACAACGGCAAGATCTTCATCGCCCAGGGCAAGGCGATCGACGCCGTCGCCGCCGACGATGCGCGCATCGCGGTGGTCGGCAACCCCTGCAACACCAACTGCATGATCGCCGCCAGCCAGGCCAAGCGCCTGTCGCCCGACCGGTTCACCGCGATGGTGCGGCTGGACGAGAATCGCGGCCGCGCCCAGCTCGCCAAGAAGGCCGGCGTCTCGATCAACGAGGTCAGCGAGCTGTTCATCTACGGCAACCACTCGCCGACCATGTTCGCCGACTTCACCCACGCCAAGATCGGCGGCAAGCCGGCCGCCCAGGTGATCGGCGACGAGGCCTGGCTGAAGACCGAATACCTGCCGACGGTCGGCAAGCGCGGCGCGGCCGTCATCGAGGCCCGCGGCCAGAGCTCGGCGGCCTCGGCGGCCAACGCCCTGGTCGACCATGTCCGCGACCTCGTCACCCCGGGCCAGGTCCACTCGGTGGCGGTGAACAGCCACGGCCGCTACGGCTTCGCCGAGGGCGTCTGGGCCGGCATGCCGGTGCGCTCCACCGAGACCGGTTACGAGGTGGTCGAGAGCTACCAGATGGACGACTTCGCCAAGTCGAAGATCGCCCTGACCAACGACGAGTTGGTCGGCGAGCGCGACACCGTCAAGGACATGCTGGGCTGACCATCAACCCTCTCCCGACCGGGAGAGGTGGGGAGCGTCGCTACTGCCCGTCGTCTGGCGGCGGAGCGCTCGCGGCCATCTCGTCGAGCTCAGCGATGCGCTGGTCGTAGACGCTGGCGAGCGCGTGGCGCGAGCGGTGCGCTGCGTCCTCGCGGATCGCCATCCAGTCCCGCTGCTCCTGGCGCAGATCCGCCGGGTCAACGCCGGAGCGCATCGCCCGCCGGTAGGCGCGCGCGAGCTGCCGGTCGGCGGCGGCCAGTCCGGCGTCGGAACAGACCGCCTCCTCCGCGCCCGGCCGGGCGGTGGCGCAGTCGAAGCTCGCCCGCGGGGCGGGCGGAGCCGCCGGCGTCAGGGCCGGACCATCGGCGACGGCGGGCTCCGGCGGGCTCACAACGGGCGCGGGCGCAGTGGGCGCCGGGCGCGCCGGCGCAACCTCAGGGACCGGCGTGAGGCTCGCGATCTGCGGAGGGGCCGGGGTCGCGGGCGGGCGGACCGACATCCGGGCGGCCTGGGCCATCTCCGGCGGCAACACCTCGAGGCGGCCCAGCGCCCGGGGTGCGGCAGTCTCTGGCGGCGGAGGGGTGACGGCGATCGGCACCTGGTCGGCGGACGGCGCGGCGAGCGCGGCGCTGGGCGCCGGGGCCGGCGCGGGGGTGGCGGGGCGCGTGCGCGCG
>JAQGIJ010000311.1 GCA_028291285.1 Phenylobacterium sp.
GGCGCCTCGGCGCGCACGGCGGCGGCCGCGCCCGAAGCGGTCAGGAGCGCAGCCGCTGCAGCGCCTGACAGGAAGAGTTTGATCACGACAGGATCCTCGACGCGTCCCTCGCCTGGGAAGCTACGCCGGGCCAGCGCCGGCGCCTAGAGCTGCCGCGGTCGCAGCGCGGAAAACGTCAATTTTCCCCGCCGTTTGCGGCGCTCGCCGGGCCACCGGGCGTGCGTTCGATCACATACAGGGTCACCGGGTCTGGGCCCACGGCCTGGGCCAGGCACCAATCGCCGGGCTGTTCGGCGGCCATCTTGCCGGGCTCGACGAGCTGCTCCTCGCCGGTCACCAGGTCGGAGACCTTCAGCTTGCCTGAGACGACCAGCAGATAGCGCAGGCCTTCGCTGCGCGTCTCGGGAAGCTTGCCCCCGGGGGGCAGGGTCTCCCGGTGGAGGCCGACGCGGATCGACTGGCCGGCCGCCGGTGCGGCGGCGGTAGGGGAGGCGGTGAGCGCCGAGGCGAGCGGGGCGGCGAGCGCCAGGCCGGGCAGGGCGAGAGCGGCCAGCGCGGCCACGACGACGAGTTTCATTATGGGACCTCCCGTCGGTCTCCCTAGCACGGAGCGCGCCAGCCGCTTAAGCTTTCGGTAAGGATTTCGCCCGCGGCCGCGGGACGAGCCGAAGGGAGGACCGCCATGACCCTGGAAACCCTTGCCGGCATGCGCAAGCTGGACGACGCGACCGCCGGCACGATCCGGCTGGGCGACCTGACGGTGCGCAGGCTGGGCTTTGGCGCGATGCGCATCTCCAGCGCCCGCAACGCCGAGCGCCAGGTCGACCGCGGCGAGGCGGTCAAGCTCTGCCGGCGCGTCGTCGAGCGCGGCGTCAACTTCATCGATATCGCCGACGTCTACGGCTACGGGGCCTGCGAGGAGATCCTGGCCGAGGCGCTGCATCCCTATCCGAAGGACCTGGTGATAGGCACCAAGGCCGGGTTCGCCACCGTGCAGATGGAGCCCGGCGTGCGCCGGCTGCCGGAGGACGGGCGGCCGGAGCACATCAGGGCGCAGTGCGAGATCAGCCTGCGGCGGCTGAAGCTGGACGTCATCGACCTCTACCAGGCGCACGTGCCCGACCCGAATGTGCCCTACGCCGAGACGGTTGGCGCCTTCGCCGACCTGCAGCGCGAGGGCAAGGTGCGCCACATCGGGGTCTCCAACGTCACCCCCGAGCAGCTGAAGATCGCTCAGTCCGTCTGCCAGGTGGTCTCGGTGCAGAACCGCTACAACATCGGGACCCGAGACTCCGAGGCGGTGCTGGCGGCCTGCGAGGCGGGCGGCATGGCCTTCCTGCCCTACCGGCCGGTGATCGTGAAGGACACGCCCGCCGACGCCGAGGTCAATGCGATCGCGCAAAGGCACGGGGCGCTGCCGCAGCAGGTGGCGCTGGCCTGGCTGCTCGGCCACTCCAGGGCCATGCTGCCGATCCCCGGCACCTCCAACCGCCAGCACCTGGACGAGAACGTCGACGCCGCCTGGCTCGAGCTCGGCGCCGACGAGATCGCCCGGCTCGACGCGGTGGCCGCGCAGGGCTGATCGTTCGACGCGCGCGGGCGTCAGGCCTCTCCGAACAGCCCCTCCTGCACCTTCTCCAGCTCCTTGGCGTAGCGGCGCGAGACATAGACCTCGGCCAGCACGCCCAGCACCGCGCCGTCCGGGTCGACCACCGCCAGCTCCTCGGTCTGGCTGGCGTCGAAGGTCTGCATCACCTCGGCGATGTTCATGTCCGGCGTCAGGGTCACGGCCTTGGTCGCGGCGAGCGCGGCGACCCGCTCGTCCGGCGTGTGGCCTTCCACATAGGCCGCCGCGGTGGCCGCGAGGCCGGCGTAGTGGCCCTCCTCGTCCAGCAGGACGACGCGGCCCGCCCCGCCCAGCGGGAAGCGGCGGCGGAACTCGGCGAGCGTCGCGCTCTCGGCGATGCTGGGCACGTCGGTGCGCATCATCCGCCCGGCCGTCAGCGTGCGGACCCAGCCGACGTCGCGGGCGCTGCGGATGGTCTCGCCGCGCAGGTGCAGCCGCCAGGTGGAGAAGGAGTAGCCGAACCGTTCGCGCACCACGCTCGAGGCGACCAGCGAGGCGGCCAGCGTCGCGGCGGTGACGCCGAAGTCGCGGGTGGTCTCCAGCACCAGGAAGCTCATGGTCAGCGGGCCGCCGACGACCGCGGTGGCGAGCGCGCCCATGCCGACCATGGCGGCGTTCTCCGGCTGCAGCGCCGCGGGCAGGTCGGCCAGGGCCAGCAGACGGGCATAGATCTGCCCCACCAGCGAGCCCATGAACAGCGAGGCGAAGAACAGGCCGCCGCGGAAGCCGGCGCTCAGCGAGATCACCGAGGCCAGGGTCTTCAGGACGAGCACCGTCGCCAGCACGGTCAGCGGGAAGGTCACAGCGAGGTCGAGGTGCAGCGCCCCGTGGCCCGAGGACATGGTCTGCGGCGAGGCGAGCGCCAGCGCCGCGAGCGCCGCCCCGCCCACCAGGAAGCGCGCCGGCGCGGGTATCGGCAGGCGCTTGGCCAGCAGTTCGCCGCGGGCCACGAGCAGCATCAGCAGCACGCCGAACACGGCGCAGACCCCTCCCAACCCTGCGTAGAGGGCGTAGTCGGCGATGGTGGGCGTCTGGGTGACGCTGATCCGGATGGCGTAGGAGTCCGCGCCGAGGGTCTCCGCCGCGAGCGCGCCGGCCAGGCAGGCCGCCGCCACCGGGGCGATCATCGAGGGCGCATAGGAGCCGATCACCACCTCGAAGGCGTAGAAGGCGCCCGTCAGCGGCGCGCCGAAGGCCGCCCCGATCGCCGCCCCGGCGCCGGCGCCCACCAGGGTTCGCAGGTCGTGGCGACGCAGCCGCAGGCGCTGGCCGAGCGCCGAGGCCAGGCCCCCGCCCGCCTGGGCATAGGCCGCTTCCAGCCCCACCGAGGCGCCGAAGCCGTTGGAGATCAGGGTCTGGACGCAGATGATCAGGCTGCCGCGCAGCGACATGCGCCCCCCGTAGAGGGAGTTGGCCTCCACCACGTCGATGATCGGCCGGCTCTTCCAGAAGCTGATCAGCCAGCCGAATCCCGCCAGCACCAGGCCGCCCACGGGAAGCCAGAGCGCGGCGAGCGGCGGAATGACGGCGGTGGCGCTCAGCCGCTCGTCCGGGGTGATGCCGAAGAGCCGCTCCTGCAGGTCATGCGCGAAGCGCCCCTGCACCACCGCCAGGAGGCCGGCGCCGGCGCCGACGACGATGGCGAGCGTGATGAACCAGGCTTCGCTCGCGCGGAAGCGCCCGCGCAGCCAGGCGAGCGGTCGCGACGAAAGCGTCGGC
>JAQGIJ010000633.1 GCA_028291285.1 Phenylobacterium sp.
GTCGGTGACCTTGTCGAGGGCGGACAGGATCTTGGCGCGGTCGGGGACGGCTCCGTCGCTCATGACGCCTTTGGCTTGCTTTGGGGAAGCAGGGGTCTCATATCCGGCGGACAGCGCCGGTTTACAATCCCAGCGGGGGTTTCGCGACACGGCTGCGCCCAGGATGCCGATTTGACCACGACGCGACGCGGCTGATGCCCTGGAACGATAACGCCAATCCCGGGCCGTGGGGCTCGCCGCCTCCAGGCGACGACGATCGCCGAGACCCGTCGCAACGGCGGCCGGAGCGCGACGGGCGAGGCCCGCGCCGCCCCGAGGGACCCGACCTCAACGCCGGCCTCGAGCGGCTGCGCCGCCGGTTCGGCGGCTTCTTCGGCGGTCCCGGCGGCGGCGTGCGCCCGCGGGCCATCGGCGTCGTCGCCGCGGTGCTGGTGCTGCTCTGGGGCCTCTCCGGCTTCTACATCATCCAGCCGAACGAGGAGGCCGTGGTCACCACCTTCGGCGCCTATTCCCGTTCCGAGGGCTCCGGCCTGCGCTACCATCTGCCCGCGCCCATCGAGCGGGTTGAGAAGGTGGCGGTCACCTCGCTGAACCGCATCGACATCGGCGGCACGGCGGACGCCGACGTGCCGCAGGAAAGCCTGATGCTCACCGGCGACGAGAACATCATCAACCTCGACTTCAGCGTCACCTGGCGCGTGGCGGACGCCCGGCTCTACGTGTTCGGGACGCGCAATCCCGACGAGGCGGTGAAGGCGGTGGCTGAAAGCGCCATGCGCGAGGTGGTGGGCAAGATGCCGCTGCAGCAGATCCTCACCCGCGGCCGCGGCCAGGTGCAGATCCAGGCCGCCGAGCTGATGCAGAAGACGCTCGACAGCTGGGGGGCCGGGGTGAACATCGTCGAGGTGCAGATCCGCTCGGCCAACCCGCCGCAGGAGGTGGTCGCCGCCTTCCGCGAGGTGGCCAACGCCGGCCAGGACGCGGAGTCCGCCGTCAACGAGGCCAACACCTACCGCAACCGGGTGATCAACGAGGCCAAGGGCGACGCCGCCAAGATCGTCCAGTCCGGCCAGGGCTACCGCGAGCAGGCGATGCGCGAGGCGGTGGGCGAGGCCGCCCGCTTCAATCAGATCTACGGCGAGTACCGCCGAGCGCCCGGCGTCACCCGCGAGCGGCTCTATCTGGAGACCATGGAGCGGGTGCTGAACCGGTCCAACAAGGTGATCATCGGCGGCAAGGGCGTGACCGCGCCGGTGATCCTGCCGTCCGACGTCTTCCAGCGGAAGTCCGCGGCGCCGCCCGACCAGGGGCAGGGAAGCCAGGCGCAGCCCCAGGCCCAGGCCGCCCCGGCCCAGCCGCAAGCGAGGCCCGCACAATGACCCGCCGTCAGCTCACCGCCTGGGGGATCGCGGCCTTCGTGGTCCTGGTGGTGCTCGCCAACACCTTCTTCGTCGTCGACCAGCGCGAGGAGGCGATCGTCGTCCGTTTCGGCAAGCCGGTGCGGGTGATCCATTCGCTCGGCGCGGACGGCGCGGACGGCGCGGGCCTGAACGTCAAGGCGCCCTTCCTCGAGCACGTCATCAAGTTCGACCGCCGCAACCTCGGCCTCGAAGCCGACCAGGAGGAGGTCATCGCGGCCGACCAGGAGCGGCTCGTCGTCGACGCCTTCCTGCGCTACCGGATCGCCGATCCGCTGCAGTACTACCGCACCCTGCGCGACGACCACACCGCGGTCGGCCGGCTGGAGCCGCTGGTCAACTCCTCGCTGCGCCAGGTGCTGGGCTCGACCACCTCCAGCGACATCATCTCCGGCCACCGCGCCGAGCTGATGCAGCAGACCAAGCTCGACGTCGCGCGCCGGGCGCAGGCCTCGCGCTTCGGCATCCAGGTGATCGACCTTAGGATCAAGCGCGCCGACCTGCCGGCCGCCAACCAGGCCGCCGTCTACCGCCGCATGCAGACCGCCCGCCAGCAGGAGGCCGCCCAGATCCGCGCTGTCGGCGAGCAGCAGAAGCGCGAGATCATCGCCGCCGCCGACAAAGAGGTCGCCATCACGCTCGCCACCGCCCAGGAGGAGGGCGAGACCACCCGCGGCCAGGGCGACGCCCAGCGCACGCGGATCTTCGCCGAGAGCTTCGGCAAGGACCCGGCCTTCGCCGCCTTCTATCGCTCGATGCAGGCCTACGACACCGCGCTCGGCCAGGGCGACACCACCGTCGTGCTCTCGCCCGACAGCGACTTCTTCCGCTACTTCCAGAAGGGCCCCGGAGCAGGGAAGTAGGCGGAGGCCCCGCTGTCGAGAAGCCGACGGGCGGGCCGTCGCTACCCCTGCCGCTCGAGCATCGCCCGGACCTCGTGCAGGTCGCGGGCGATGTGGACGGCGAGCGCCTGCATCTCCTCGGTGGGATCGAGCAGGTCCGGCACCATCACCGTCATCATGCCGGCGGCCGCGGCGGCACGGACGCCGTTGTGGCTATCCTCCAGGGCCAGGCAGTCCTGCGGCGCCACCCCGATCGCCAGGGCGGCCTTCAGGAACGGGTCCGGGTCGGGCTTGTGCCGGGTCTGCAGCTCGCGGCTGATG
>JAQGIJ010000664.1 GCA_028291285.1 Phenylobacterium sp.
AGACCGAGGAGGTCTATTTCCCGCTCCGCAACCTGGGCCCCACCCAGGCGCACTTCGAGGCGCTGGATTCGGCGCTCTCGGAAGAGGCGGTGCTGGGCTTCGAATACGGCTTCTCGCTCACCGACCCCAACACGCTGGACATGTGGGAAGCCCAGTTCGGCGACTTCGCCAACGGCGCCCAGGTGGTGATCGACCAGTTCATCGCCTCGGGCGAACGCAAGTGGCTGCGGATGAGCGGCCTCGTAATGCTGCTGCCGCACGGCTACGAGGGCCAGGGGCCGGAGCATTCGTCGGCGCGCCTGGAGCGCTACCTCCAGCTCTGCGCGGAGGACAACCTGCAGGTGGTCTATCCGACCACGCCGGCCAACTACTTCCACGCCCTGCGCCGCCAGCTGCTGCGCGAGTTCCGCAAGCCGCTGATCGTCATGACGCCCAAGTCCCTGCTGCGTCACAAGCGGGCGGTCTCGAACCTCGGCGACATGGCCGAGGGCTCGAGCTTCCACCGCGTGATGGTGGACGGGGCGGAGGCCGGCTGCGACGTGGGCGGCGTCACCCTGAAGCCCGACGCGGAGATCAAGCGGGTCCTGCTCTGCTCCGGCAAGGTCTACTACGACATGGTCGAGCGGCGGGTCGAGACCGGCCGCGACGACATCTACATCCTGCGCCTCGAGCAGTTCTATCCCTGGCCGCTGAAGTCGCTCTCCAAGGAGCTGAAGCGGTTCAAGAACGCCGAGCTGGCCTGGGTGCAGGAAGAGCCGAAGAACATGGGCGGCTGGACCTTCGTCGACCCCTGGCTGGAGCTCACCCTGGAGCGGCTCAACATTACCGCCAAGCGCGCGCGCTACATCGGCCGTCCCGCCTCGGCCTCCACCGCGGCGGGCCTGATGAGCCGGCATTTGAAAGAACTCGACACCTTCCTTAAGGAAGCCTTCGCCTAACCCGCACCCGCCTGCCGAGCACCGACCGAGCGCGCTTAAGGAGCCTCTCCCCCCATGGCCGACATCATGACCCCAGCCCTGGGGGAGTCCGTCACCGAAGCCACCGTGGCGCGCTGGACCAAGAAGGCCGGCGAGCCCGTGCGCAAGGACGAGATCCTCGTCGAGCTGGAGACGGACAAGGTCAGCCTGGAAGTCGCCGCGCCCAGCGACGGCGTGCTCGCCGAGATCACCGCGGAGGAGGGCGCGACCGTGGCGCCCGGCGCGGTGCTGGGCAAGGTCAGCGAAGGCGCCGCCGCCGTGGCCGCCCCGGCCAAGCCGGCTGTGGCCAAGGCGCCCGCAGCGCCCGCGCCCAGCTCCTCGCCGATCCCCGTCCCGGCGGGCGAGTTGCAGCCCGAGCCGACGCCCGGCAAGGCCGCGCCCACCTCCGCGCCGGTCCCGGACACCAGCGCCAGGCCCGCGCCGGTGCTGGCGCCCTCGGCCCAGCGGGTGGTGGCCGAGAACAAGCTCGACGCGGGCGTGATCGCCGGCACCGGCAAGGACGGCCGCATCACCAAGGGCGACGCGCTCGCAGCCCTCGACGCCCGCGCCAATCAGCCCGCCCAGGCCCCCGCGCCGGCCGCCCCGCGCGCGGTGCACGAGCGCGAGGAGCGGGTGCGGATGACGCGCCTGCGCCAGACCATCGCGCGCCGGCTGAAGGAGGCGCAGAACGCCGCGGCCATGCTGACCACCTTCAACGAGGTGGACATGTCGGCGGTGATGGCGCTGAGGAACCAGCACAAGGACGCCTTTGAGAAGCGCCACGGGGTGAAGCTCGGCTTCATGAGCTTCTTCGTGAAGGCCTGCGTGCACGGCCTGAAGCAGGTGCCCGAGGTCAACGCCGAGATCGACGGCCAGGACCTGGTCTACAAGAACCACTACGACATCAGCGTCGCGGTCGGCACCGAGCGCGGCCTGGTCACCCCGGTGGTCCGCGACTGCGACCTGCTCAGCCTCGCCGAGATCGAGAAGACCATCGGCGACCTCGGCAAGAAGGCCCGCGACGGCCATCTGGCGCTGGAGGACCTGCAGGGCGGGACCTTCACCATCTCCAACGGCGGGGTCTACGGCTCGCTGATGTCGACGCCGATCCTCAACGCGCCGCAGTCGGGCATCCTGGGCATGCACAAGATCCAGGACCGCCCGGTGGCGGTGAACGGCCAGGTGGTGATCCGGCCGATGATGTACCTGGCGCTCAGCTACGACCACCGCGTCGTCGACGGCCAGGGCGCGGTCACCTTCCTGGTGCGCGTCAAGGAAGCCATCGAGGATCCGCAGCGGCTGCTGCTGGACATCTGAGGCGTGCAGCCCTCGCCCCCCGCGCCGGCGCGCGGGGCGGGGGATTATTGGCCGCCTGCAAGATTGACCTTCAACCTTCCTTGCCTAGGGTGCGCCGCGAATTCTTGAGCAGGCGCATCCATGGCTGATCCCACTTCCTACGACGTCGTCATCATCGGTGGCGGGCCGGGCGGCTACAACGCGGCCATCCGCGCCGGCCAGCTGGGGCTGAAGACGGCCTGCGTCGACAACGGGCTGACGCTGGGCGGCACCTGCCTCAACGTCGGCTGCATGCCCTCCAAGGCGCTGCTGCACGCCTCGGAGCTCTACGACGCCGCGGCCAACGAGTTCGTCCACCTGGGCATCGAGGTCACGCCCAAGCTCAACCTCGGCCAGATGATGAAGCAGAAGGCCGACTCGGTCGCCCAGCTCACCAAGGGCGTCGAGTTCCTGTTCAAGAAGAACAAGGTGGATTGGGTGAAGGGCCTGGGCCGCATCACCGGCGCGGGCAAGGTCGAGGTGACGGCCGCGGACGGCTCGGTCACGGCGCTGGCCGCCAAGAACATCGTCATCGCCACGGGCTCCGTGCCTGCCGGCCTCCCCGGCGTCAACGTCGACCAGCAGCGGATCGTCGATTCCACCGGCGCGCTTTCGCTCCCCGAGGTGCCAAAGAGCCTGGTCGTCATCGGCGCCGGCATCATCGGCCTGGAGCTGGGCTCGGTATGGCGCCGGCTGGGCGCCCAGGTGACGGTCGTCGAATTCCTCGACCGGATCTCGCCCGGCATGGACGCCGAGGTCGCCAAGGCCTTCCAGCGCGCGCTCACCAAGCAGGGGCTGGAATTCAGGCTCGGCATGAAGGTGACCGGCGCCACGACCGGCAAGGCGGGCGTCAGCCTCACGATGGAGCCGGTCGCGGGCGGCGCAGCCGAGACGCTGGAGGCGGACTATGTGCTGCTGGCCATCGGCCGGCGGCCCTACACCGAAGGCCTGGGCCTGGAGAGCGTCGGGATCACGCCCGACAAGCGCGGCTTCATCGAGACCGACCACTGGCGCACCACGGCGGCCGGCGTCTGGGCGATCGGCGACGTGACGCTCGGGCCGATGCTGGCGCACAAGGCCGAGGACGAGGCGGTGGCCTGCATCGAGACCATCGCCGGCAAGGCCGGCCACGTGGCCTACGGCATCATCCCCAGCGTGGTCTACACGGCCCCCGAAGTCGCCTGGGTCGGCAAGACCGAGGAGGAGCTGAAGGACGAGGGGCGAGCCTACAAGACCGGCAAGTTCCCGTTCACCGCCAACAGCCGCGCCAAGATCAACCACGAGACCGAGGGCTTCGTGAAGGTGCTCGCCGATGCGACCACCGACGAGGTCCTGGGAGTCCACATGCTCGGCCCCTCGGTCAGCGAGATGGTCGGCGAATACTGCGTCGCCATGGAGTTCCGCGCCGCCTCCGAGGATGTCGCGCGCACCTGCCACCCGCACCCCACCCGCTCGGAAGCCCTGCGCCAGGCGGCCATGGGTGTGGAGGGCTGGACCATGCAGGCCTGAGGGGCCTCTGGTGGCCCGGCGGCTGGAGATCCGTCGCGCCAGGCCCGAGGAGATCGAGGCCTGCGCGGAGCTCTATCTGAAGGTGCTGACCGAGACCTTCACCTGGCTGCCCGCCGAGCGCCACGACCGCCGCGAGTTCCTCCGCGCCGCGCGCGACGAGGAGGTCTATGTCGCGCTCGAGGACGGCCGGCTCCTCGGCGTCGCCGCCTTCTACCGGCCGATGAAGTTCATCCATTCGCTCTACGTGGATGCGCGCGGGCGCGGGATCGGCAAGGCGCTGCTGGACCACCTCGTCGCCATCGCCGGCGGCCCGGTCTCGCTGAAGGTCCAGGAGCAGAACCGCCGCGCCCAGGCCTTCTACGCCCGCGAAGGCTTCGTCGCGACCGAGCGCGGTCGCGATCCCGGCGCCGACGTCGTCTGGATACGGCTGGTGCGCGAGCCGCGGGGCGAAAGTTAATTAGGCCGGCTGTGCGCCGGGTGGCAAAATCGTCGCGCCTACCTGAAGGAGGCCGAAGATGATCGCACTCGCTTTGACGGCCGCCGTCGCGTTCGGCCAGCTGCCGATCCTGCAGCCCAGGCTGGCCTGCCAGACGCGCCCCACCGCGGCGGCGGCCGGCGCCGGCGCGCTGATGCGTCCGCAGGACTGGCGCGCCGC
>JAQGIJ010000330.1 GCA_028291285.1 Phenylobacterium sp.
TGCGCGGCGTGGCGGCGTTCCCGCAGAGCGTCGCCGTTCTCCGGCGTCAGCACGCCGGCGTCGAGGTAGAGCCGGCCGGCCGGCACCTCGTCGATGATCTCGGCCCGGCCCGGCGCGAGGCGCACCATGTCGCCGTTGCGCGGCGCGATCTGCTGCGGCACCTGCAGGTCGCGGGCGAAGGCCACGTGCTCCAGCAGGTGGCGGCGCTCGCCATGGGTCGGCACGGCGATCTGCGGCCGCGCCCAGCGGTACATCTCGGCGAGCTCGTCGCGGCAGGGGTGGCCGGAGACGTGGATGCCCGGGTGGTCGCGCTCGGTGTAGAGGCGCACCCCGCGGTCGGCGAGGTTGTTCTGCAGGTTGCGGATCGGGACCTCGTTCCCGGGGATCACCCGCGAGGAGAAGATGCACGCGTCGCCGGCGCCCAGGCTCACATGCGGATGGCCGCCGTCGGCGATCCGCGAGAGCGCGGCCCGCGGCTCGCCCTGGCTGCCGGTGCAGAGATAGAGGATGCCACGGTCGGGAAAGTCCCGGGCCTCGTGTTCGGTCACGAACGGCTGCAGGCCCTGCATCAGGCCCACGGACTTCGCCGCCGCCGACATGCGGTGCATCGAGCGGCCCACCAGGCAGACGCGGCGGCCGTTGGCCTCCGCCGCGCGCGCCGCGGAATCCATCCGCGCCACGTTGGAGGCGAAGCAGGCGACCGCCACCTTGCCGGTGAGCTGGCCGATCAAGGGGATGAGCGTCGCGCGCACGTCCGCCTCCGACCCCGCGACCCCATCCACGAAGACGTTGGTCGAGTCGCAGACCATCGCCAGGATGCCCTCGTCGCCGAGCTTGCGGATGGCGTCCTGGTCGGTGACGGCGCCCAGCAGCGGCTCGGGATCGATCTTCCAATCACCGGTGTGCAGGATGGTGCCGAGCGGAGTCTTGATCGCCAGGCCGTTGGGCTCGGGGATCGAGTGGGTGAGCGTGATCAGCTCCAGATGGAAGGGGCCAAGGTCGATCTCGCCGCCCAGCGGAACCTCGTGAATCTCCACCTGGTCCAGCAGGTCGGCCTCACGCAACTTCTCGCGCAACAGGAAGGCCGTGAACGGGGTGGCGTAGACGGGCGCCTTGAGCCGCGGCCACAGCCAAGCCACCGCGCCCAGATGGTCTTCGTGGGCGTGGGTCAGCACGATCCCCAGGATCCGGTCGGCGTAGGCCTCGATGTAGGTGGGATCGGGCATGATCACCTCGACCCCCGGCGTGGTCTGGTCGCCGAAAGTCACGCCCAGGTCGACGACGATCCAGCGCCGGTCGTGTGGCGGCCCGAAGCCGTAGAGGTTGAAGTTCATGCCGATCTCGTTCGAGCCGCCCAGCGGCAGGAAGACGAGTTCGTCGGACTTGGACGCCATGAGGCTTACCGGGCTTTCGAGTTGCGGCGCCAGATTTCCAGCATGCCGCGGATGGTGAGGTCCGGATCGAAGTGGTCGATGGCGGTGGTGGCGTCGTGGAACAGCGAGGCGACCCCGCCGGTGGCCACGACGCTGACCGGGCGATCGCGCTCGGCCTTGATGCGCGCCACCAGGCCTTCGATCAGGCCGATGTAACCCCAGAAGACGCCAGACTGCATGGCCCCGACCGTGTCCGTGCCGACGATCCGCTGCGGCTTCTGGATCGCCACTCTGGGAAGTTTGGCCGCCGCGTTGTGCAACGCCTCCATGGAGAGGTTGATCCCTGGCGCGATCACCCCGCCCTCGAAGGCGCCGTCGGCGGCGATCACGTCGAAGGTGGTGGCGGTGCCGCTGTCGATGACGATCAGCTCGCCGGGATAGGCCACGTGCGCGCCGATGGCGTTGACCAGCCGGTCGGCGCCGGCCTCGGAGGGCTTGTCGATGCGCACCTCGATGCCGAGCTCGGCGTTCTCGCCCACCACCAGCGGCTCCACGTGCAGATAGCGGCGGGCCAGGTTCCTGAGGTTGAAGATCGACTGCGGCACGACGCTGGAGATGATGCAGCCGCCGAAGGCGCCCATCTGCAACCCGGCCATGGCCAAGAGTTGCGAGAGCCAGACGGCGTATTCGTCGGCGGTGCGGGTGCTCTCGGTGGCCGCGCGCCACTGGGCGATCCAGCGCTCGCCGTCGTGCACGGCGAACATGGTGTTGGTGTTGCCCTGCTCGATCGCCAGCAGCATGGCCTCAGGCTCCTCCGAAGAAGACGTCGCCGGCGGTTATCCGCTCCACCGCCCCGCCGTCCAGCCGCAGGCGCAGCGCCCCGTCGAGCTCGAGCGCCTCGGCCACGCCGCGCAGCGTGCGGCTCGGCAGCCGGGCCTCGCAAGGGTGGCCCAGGCCGAAGGCGCGCGCCGTCCAGGCCTCGGAGATGGGCGCGAAGCCCTCCGCCGCCCAGAGCCTGCGCCAGGCCTCGAAGCGGGCCGCGAGGATCTCCAGCGCGTCCAGCGGCCGGGGCGCGGGCCCGGCCATGTGCTCGGCGAAGCTGGTCGCCGGCCGGTCCACGTCGGCCGGGTGATGGGCGAGGTTCACGCCGACGCCGATGGCGAGCCAGAGCCGCCGGTCCGGCCGCGCCCCGGACTCCGCCAGGATGCCCACCGCCTTCTTGCCGAAGACCAGGACGTCGTTCGGCCACTTCAGCTTGGCCGCGCCGGCGCCCAGGCAGGTGTCGGCCAGGTCGGCGGCGGCGAGCGCGGCCAGGAAGGAGACCTGGGCGGCCTGGGCCGGCGGCGCCTCGGTCAGCATCAGCAGGGTCGCGGCGAGGTTGCCCTCCCCGGTCGACCAGCTGCGCCCGCGCCGGCCGCGGCCGGCGGTCTGCGCGCCGGCGGTGATCCATACCGGTCCCGCCTCGCCCGCCTCCGCCCGGCGGCGCGCCTCGGCGTTGGTGGAATCCAGCACGTCGTAGGACTCGATCGGCGGGTGGTCGGCCAACTCAGGCGAGACCGAAGGCGGCCGCGGCGGCGTGCGCCAGGGGGTCGATCCAGATCAGCGCCACCATCACCACGGGGAAGGAAAAGAGCGCCAGCGCCACGCCGATGGTCCGGGCCTCGAGGGGCGGCCGGTCGGTGACGCCCTGGCTGGCGTCGAACCACATCACCTTGATCAGCCGCAGATAATAGAAGGCCGCCACCACCGAGCCGACCAGGCCGAGCACGGCGGCCGGGCCGAGGCCCGCGCCGATCGCGGCCTTGAAGACATAGATCTTGGCCCAGAAGCCGGAGAAGGGCGGCAGGCCCAGCGCCGAAAGCGAAAAGACGGTCATGGCCAGCGCGATCCCGGGCTGCTCCTTGATCAGGCCGGCCATGTCATCGATGGTCTCCATCGAGCGGCCCTGCCGCGACAACGCCGCCAGGCAGGCGAAGAAGCCGGTCACGTCGACCATGTAGAGCACCATGAACACCAGCATGGCCTGCACGCCCTGGGCGTCGCCCGCGGCGAGCCCCAAGAGGGCGTAGCCGATGTTGGCGATCGAGGAGTAGGCCCACAGCCGCTTGAGGTTCTTCTGGGCGAGGCCGGCGAAGGCGCCCACGGCCACGGAGATCAGGCCGAGGGCCACCAGCACCTGCTGCCACTGGCCGGCCGCGCCGCCGAAGCCCTGGGCCAGCGCGCGGGCGAAGAGCACCATGGCGGCGAGCTTGGGCGCGGCGGCGAAGAAGGCCACCACCGGCGTCGGCGCGCCCTCGTAGACGTCCGGCGTCCACATGTGGAAGGGCGCCGCGGAGACTTTGAAGGCCAGGCCGCAGATCAGGAAGACGAGGCCGAACAGCACGCCGGTGCCGGCGCCGCCCTTCACCGCCACGGCGATGTCGGTGAACAGGGTCGAGCCCGCGAAGCCGTAGATCAGGCTGGCGCCATACAGCAGCAGGCCGGAGGAGAGCGCGCCCAGCACGAAATACTTCAGGCCGGCTTCCGAGGCCTTGGCGTCGTCGCGGTGCATGGCGGCCAGGACGTAGAGCGCCAGCGAGTGCAGCTCGACGCCGACGTAGAGCGAGATCAGGTCGCCGGAGTCGGCCATCATCCCCATGCCCAGCGCCGCCAATAGGATCAGCACGGGGAACTCGAAATTCTTGACCCCGCGGCGCTCGAACCACGGCTGGCCGAGCGGAATGGCGATGGCGCTGGCCACATAGATCGCCACCTGGGCGAAGGCCGAGGCCTGGTCGGATATCAGGCCCCCGCCGAAGGCGCGGCCGAAGGGCGCCGTGGCGGCGGCGACGGCCGCCCCCAGCAGGG
>JAQGIJ010000039.1 GCA_028291285.1 Phenylobacterium sp.
GCCACCCGGAAAGCCTGCCGGTCAACGACCTGATGCCAATCCCCGGCACGCCACTGGGCGGCTCCACGCCGGTGGACGGCTTCGAGTTCGTCCGCATAATCGCCGTCGCCCGCCTGGTCTGCCCGAAGTCGGTGGTGCGCATCGCCGCCGGCCGCGAGCACATGAGCCGGGAGCTGCAGTCGCTGTGCTTCCTGGCCGGCGCCAACTCGATCTTCATCGGCGCGCGTCTTCTGACCACCGACAACCCCGACCAGGACCAGGACGCCGCCTTCCTGGCCGAGCTGAAAATGGGGCCGATGACCGTGCGGCCCACGGCGGATGCCTGACGCGCCGCGCGGCTAGGCGCAGACCACCGAACGGATTGCGCCGGTCAGCAGCGCCAGCTCGGCGTCCGAGGTGACGAACGGCGGGGTCAGGTAGACCACCTTGCCCATCGGCCGGATCCAGGCCCCGGCCTCGGCGAACCGCCGGCAATAGTCGCCCACCGGCACGGGCGCGTCGAACTCCACGACGCCGATGGCGCCCCTGACACGGACGTCCACGACGCCCGGCGCGGCGCCGCAGGGCCTGAGGCCGCTCTCCAGCGCCTCGGCGATCCGCGCCACGTCGGCGCGCCAGCTCCCGGTCTCGAAGAGATCCAGCGAGGCGTTGGCCGCCGCACAGGCGAGAGGGTTTCCCATGTAGGTCGGCCCGTGCATCAGCGCGGCCCCGGGATCGTCGGACCAGAAGGCGTCGAACACTTTGCGCCGCGCCACGGCGGCGGACAGCGGCAGGGTTCCGCCGGTCAGCGCCTTCGACAGCGTCACGATATCAGGGACCACGCCCGCGCCCTCGCAGGCGAAAAGGTCGCCGGTGCGGCCAAAACCCACGAAGATCTCGTCGAAGACCAGCAGAACGCCGTGGGCGTCGGCCAGCCGCCGCAGCCGCCGCAGGGTCTCGTCGTCGTGGAACAGCATGCCGCCCGCGCCCTGTACCCTAGGCTCGACCAGGATGGCGGCGATCTCGCGGCCCCGCTCGCCCAGCAGCCGGTCGAGGGCGGCCTCGGAGGCCTCGTCCGTCGGCAGGCCGGCGATGACCTGGGCGGGCATGACACCGGCGAACAGGCTGTGCATCCCCGCGTCGGGATCGCAGACCGTCATCGTCGCGAGCGTGTCGCCGTGATAGCCGCCCCGGAACGCCAGGAACCGCGCGCGCCCGGCGACGCCCCGGTTGATCCAGTACTGGATCGCCATCTTCATCGCGATCTCCACCGAGACCGAGCCGCTCTCGGCGAAGAAGACGTGGTCGAGGTCGCCGGGCAGCAGGGCCGCGAGCCGCGCCGCCAGCCGGTAGGCCGGCTCGTGCGCCAGCCCGCCGAACATCACGTGCGGGGCCAGCGCCAGCTGCGCCGCCACGGCGTCTCGGATGTGCGGGTGGTTGTAGCCGTGGCAGGCGGTCCACCACGAGGCGATGCCGTCCACCAGTTCACGCCCGTCGGCGAGGATCAGCCGCGCGCCCTCGGTGCGCGCAACGGCCAGCGGCGCCGGGGCGGTCTTCATCTGGCAGTAGGGGCGCCAGACGTGCGGCGCGCCTTTCGCCAGCCAGTCCGGCGCCAGCCGGTCGGGGACCTCGGACATGGACCGGCTCCGTTCACGTTTCGGCCGCGGGTCTTTCGCATGCGCGCAAGGTCGGGCATAGGGCGCGGCGTGACCGACACCCTCACCGCCTTCGCACAGACGAAGATCGACCAGCTCTCCGCGGTCAGCCTGATGCGCACCCTGAAGCCCACCGCGCGCCTGGACGGCGTCACGGTGGAGCGCGGCGGCCGGCGGCTGATCTCGTTTTCCTGCAACGACTACCTGGGCCTGTCGCACCACCCGGAGGTGAAGGCCGCCGCCATCCGCGCCATCGAGACCTACGGCACGGGTTCCGGAGCCTCGCGGCTGATCACCGGCGACAACCCGCTGTTCGCCGAGCTCGAGGCGAAGCTCGCCGCGCTGAAGGGGACCGAGGCCGCCTGCGTGTTCGGCTCCGGCTTCCTGGCCAACGCCGGCCTCATCCCCACGTTCATTGGCCCCGAGGATCTGGTGCTGGCCGACGAGCTGGCGCACGCCTGCATCTGGACCGGCGCCAAGCTCACCGGCGGAAAGACCGTGGCCTTCCGGCACAACGACGTGGCCGACCTCGAGGCCAAGCTCGCCGAGCATCGGCCCGCCTCCGGCCGCGTACTGGTCGCCACCGACGGGGTGTTCTCGATGGACGGGGACATCGCCCCGCTGGACGCCATCAGCCGCGCCTGCCGCGCGCACGACGCCTGGCTGCTGGTGGATGACGCCCACGGCCTGGGGGTGGTCGGCGACGGAACCGGCACGGTGAAGATGTTCCCGGGCGCCCAGGTCGACCTGCAGATGGGTACGCTCTCGAAGTCGATCGGCGGCTACGGGGCCTATGTCTGCGCCACCCGGCCGGTGATCGACTTCATCAAGGCCCGCGCGCGGACCGTGGTCTACACCACCGGCCTGCCGCCCGCGAACGTCGCCGCCGCCCTGGCCGCCCTCGACGTCATGGCGCGCGAGCCGGAGCGCGTGGCTGCGCCGATCGCCCGCGCCCGGCGGCTGACCGCCGCGCTGAACCTGCCGCCGGCCGAAAGCGCCGTGGTGCCGATCGTGCTGGGCGAGGCGGAGACCGCGCTCGCCGCCGCCAAGGACCTCGAGGACCAGGGGCTGCTCGTCGTGCCGATCCGCCCGCCCACCGTGCCGGCCGGCACTGCGCGCCTGCGGCTCGCCTTCAGCGCCGAGCACACCGAGGCCCAGGTGGACCGGCTCGCCGAGGCCGTGCGGCCGTGGCTGCCGCGCTGAGCGGTCGCGCGCTGCACGTCGCGGGCGCCCACACCGACATCGGCAAGACCCACGTCGCCTGCGGCCTGATCCGCGCCGCGCGCGCGCGCGGGCTCTCCTGCGACGCCTTCAAGCCGGTGCTGAGCGGCTTCGACCGCGCGCACTGGGCGCAGAGCGACGCCGGCCGGCTGCTGGCGGCGCTGGGCCGCCGCGACAGCGACCTGGACACCATCTCCCCGCTGCGGTTCGCCGCCCCGCTCGCCCCGCCGATGGCCGCCCGGCGCGAAGGCCTGCGCCTCGAGATGGCGGCCATCCTCGAACACTGCCGCGCCTGGCTCGCCGGGAGCGCGGCCGAGCTCAGGCTCCTGGAGGGCGCGGGCGGGCTGATGTCGCCGATCGCCGAGGACGGGACCGTGCTCGACCTCGCCGCTGCGCTCGGCCTGCCCTCGATCCTGGTGGGCGGCGGCTATCTGGGCGCGGTCAGCCACACGCTCACGGCGCTCGAGGTGATGCGCGGCCGCGGCCTGCCTTTGCTGGCGGTGGTCGTCAGCGAGGACGGCGGGCCGGAGGCTCCGGCCTTCGCCGAGACGGTCGAGATGGTGCGCGCCTTCGCTGGCGACGCTCCCGTGGTGTCGGCGCCGCGGGGCGAGGATCGTCCTTGGGCCGAGGCGCTGCTCGATCTCGCTTTCGCGCGATGATCGCAGCAGGGGTGGCCGCGGGACCGCCGCGTACCTACCTTCACCGCGCAGAGGGGGCCGCGTGCAGCCGATCATAACCATCGAGGGCTTGGCCAAGACCTATGCGGGCGGGTTCCAGGCGCTGAAGGGCGTCGACCTTACGATCAACCGGGGCGAGATCTTCGCCCTCCTGGGTCCCAACGGCGCCGGCAAGACGACCCTGATCGGCGTGGTCTGCGGCCTGGTGAAGCCCACCGCCGGCCGGGTGATCGCCGACGGGCATGACATCCAGCGGGACTATCGCGCCGCCCGCAGCAAGATCGGCCTGGTGCCGCAGGAGCTCGCCACCGATGCCTTCGAAAGGGTCTGGAACACCGTCTCCTTCTCCCGCGGTCTGTTCGGCAAGCCGCCCAACCCGGCGCACATCGAGAAGGTGCTGAAGGACCTCTCGCTGTGGGACAAGAAGGACGCCCAGCTGCGCGCGCTCTCCGGCGGCATGAAGCGCCGGGTGATGATCGCCAAGGCGCTGAGCCACGAGCCCTCGATCCTGTTCCTCGACGAGCCCACCGCCGGCGTCGACGTCGAGCTGCGCCGCGACATGTGGGAGATGGTCCGCGGGCTTCGCGAGCGCGGCGTCACCATCATCCTGACCACCCTCTACATCGAGGAGGCCGAGGAGATGGCGGACCGCATCGGCGTCATCTCCACTGGGCAGCTGATCCTGGTGGAGGAGAAGGCCGCCCTGATGCGCAAGCTCGGCAAGAATCAGCTGACCCTGCAGCTGCAGGAGCCGCTGGCGGCGCTTCCGTCTGGCCTGGACGGCTACCAGCTGGAGCTGGCGGGCGATGGGACGGAGCTGGTCTACACCTTCGACGCCCAGGCCGAGCACACCGGCATCGCCGAGCTGCTGCGCGAGCTCTCCAAGCGCGGCGTCGATTTCAAGGACCTGCAGACCCGCCAGAGCTCGCTGGAGGAGATCTTCGTCAGCCTGGTGAGGAGCCGCGCATGAACCTGCACGCCGTGGCCGCGATCTACCGCTTCGAGATGGCGCGGACCTTCCGCACCCTGGTGCAGTCCCTCGCCGCGCCGGTGATCAGCACCTCGCTCTACTTCATCGTCTTCGGCGCGGCGATCGGCAGCCGCATCTCGAAGGTGGACGGGGTCTCCTACGGGGCCTTCATCGTGCCGGGCCTGATCATGCTCTCGGTGCTGACGGAGAGCATCTCCAACGGCTCGTTCGGCATCTACATGCCGAAGTTCGCCGGCACCATCTACGAGGTGCTGTCGGCGCCGATCTCCGCGGTGGAGATCCTCGCCGGCTACGTCGGCGCGGCGGCGTCCAAGTCGGTGATGCTGGGGACCGTGATCCTGGTCACCGCGCGCCTCTTCGTGCCGTTCGAGATCGTCCACCCGTTCTGGATGATCGCCTTCCTGGTGCTGACCTCGGTGACCTTCAGCCTGCTCGGCTTCCTGACGGGGATCTGGGCGGACGGCTTCGAGAAGCTCTCGATCATTCCCATGCTGGTGATCACGCCGCTGACCTTCCTGGGCGGCAGCTTCTACTCGATCCGCATGCTGCCGCCGCTCTGGCAGAAGATCGCCCTGTTCAATCCGGTGGTCTACCTGGTGAGCGGCTTCCGCTGGGCCTTCTACGGCGTCTCCGACGTCGCCGTGGGCCTCAGCCTCGCGGCGACCGCGGGCTTCCTCGTCATCTGCCTGCTCGCCGCCGCCCGCATTTTCGCGACGGGGTGGCGGCTGAAGACGTAAGTGCCCGCGCGCGGCGCGCGGGCGGAGAGGAAGAGCTACTCGTCCTCGTCGAAGCGGCGCGCGACCAGGTCGGCCAGGGCGTTCACGGCCTCGAGGGCTTGCGGGCCCTCGGCCTCGATCTCGATGCAGCAGCCGGGGCCGGCGGCCAGCATCATCAGGCCCATGATGGAGCGGGCGTCGACGGTCTGGCCCTCGCGGCTGACGCGGACCTCGGCGTCGAAGTCGGTGGCCAGCTTGACGAACTTGGCCGAGGCGCGGGCGTGCAGCCCACGCTTGTTGACGATGTCGACCGTGCGCCGGGCCTCTTCGCTCACTTCTCGCCGGCCAGGACGTAGGAGGCGACGGAGATGTACTTGCGGCCGGCCTCCTGGGCGCAGGCGACCGCCTCTTCCAGGGTCTGCCGGTTGCGGACGCTGGCGAGCTTGATGAGCATCGGCAGGTTGAGGCCGGCGATGACCTCCGCCTTGGTCTGCTCCATGACCGAGATGGCGAGGTTGGACGGCGTGCCGCCGAACATGTCGGTCAGCAGGATCACGCCGGCGCCGGTGCTGACCCGATGGCAAGCGTCGAGGATGTCCTGCCGGCGGCGCTCCATGTCGTCCTCCGGGCCGATGCAGATGGCCTCGACGGCGGACTGCGGACCGACCACGTGCTCCATGGCGAAGACGAATTCCTCCGCCAGTCGCCCGTGGGTCACGATCACGAGCCCGATCATGCCAAGTCTCTCAAGGGGTTCCCCGACCGCCGCACGCTTCGCGCCTCGCGAGCCGTGCTACATACGCCTCTGGCCAGAGACGTAAAGAGCAGCCAAGGCGCGACCCAGTTTCGCAGGGGCGGAGGCTTCGCGGTAGGGCAGCACGATCGCTGGAAGCCGTACCGCCAGGCGGTCGGCGAAGGCAGGTTCCGGCAGGCGCTCCGGCGCGCCGGGCTGCACGACCAGCACGATCTCGCAGAAGGGCAGGGCGGCGTCCCGCACGACGTCGAGGCCGCGCACCTCGATCAGCCCCTTCAGCGCGTCCGGCGCGCGCCCGAAGAGCCGGCCATCGGCGGCCCACAAGAGCACGCGGTCGTCGGCCACCAGCCGGAAGCCCGCCTCCAGCGCGCGGATCGCCAGATCGCTCTTGCCCGCGCCCGAGGGGCCTTCGATCAGCGCGCCCTTCCAGCGCCCCCCGATCCGCTGCGCCAGCAGGCCGGCGTGGGCGATCATGGGCGCGCCTCCGGCAGGGTGAGCAGGAACATCGCCCCGACTACCCGGCCGTCCTCGGTGACCCGGTTCTTGGCCACCAGGGCGCCGCCGTGCGCCTCGGCGATCTGGCGGGCGATGGAGAGGCCGAGCCCGGAATTGCCGCCGAACGCCTGGCCCTTCGGGCGGGAGGTGTAGAAGCGCTCGAAGATGGTTTCCAGGTTCTCCGGCGGGATCCCCGGCCCGCTGTCGCTGACCGTCACCACGGCGCGTTCGCGCACGTGGGCGAGGGCCACCAGCACCTCCTCGCCGGGCGGGCTGAAGGAGCGGGCGTTGTCGATCAGGTTGCGGAAGATCTGTCCGAGCGGCCCCTCGCGCCCGCGCACGACGAGCCGACCGGGCGCGCTCGGACGCTGGAAGCGCACGCTGGGCTCGCCGAGGCGGGTGCGCGCCTGATAGGTGCCGACGATGTCGCCGATGAGCCGGTCGAGGTCGACGATCTTCGGCTGGTCGCGGGAGAGCTCGGCGTCCAGCCGCGAGGCGTTGGAGATGTCGGTGACCAGCCGGTCGAGCCGCTGGACGTCGTTCTTCAGGATGCCGAGCAGCCGCTCGCGGGCCGCGGGATCGCTGACCAGGTCGAGGGTCTCCACGGCCGAGCGCAGGGAGGTCAGCGGGTTGCGGATCTCATGGGCGACATCGGCGGCGAAGCTCTCGATCGCGTCCATCCGCTCCGACAGCGACTGGGTCATGGCCTCCAGCGAGCGGGTCAGATCGCCCAGCTCGTCGTCGCGCCTGGCGAGGGCGGGGAGCGAGATCGCCCGCGCGCCGGCCAGCCGCACCCGGTCCGCCGCCCGCGCCAGCCGCAGCACAGGCTGGGCGATCAGGCTGTTCAGCATCAGCGAGGAGATCAGCATCACCGTGATCGCGATCAGGATGAAGGGGATCAGCGCGATCCGCTCGCGGGCGATGATCTCGTCCACGTCGCTGGCCTCCAGCGTCAGCACGCCCAGGACCGCCCGCACGTGCTGGATCGGGATCGAGACCGAGACCACCCGCTGGCCCGAGTCGCCCCGCCGGACCTGGGCGACATGGCGGCCGCGCAACGCCGAGGTCACCTCTCCGGCCAGCGCCTCGCGGCCCTCCCGGCTCGCCACCCTGGGCTTGCGGCGGCCGAGATCGAGCGCAAAGCCGTCCTGCGCGCCGCGCGGCTTGGCGGGGGGAAGGACGCGCGATTCCACCCGGTCGGCGACCCAGTCGGAATCGGCGATCAGCTTGCCGCTGGCGTCGAACAGCCGCGCGCGCTGGGTCTTGGGATTGGCCAGCAGCTGCAGGACCTGGCTCGCATATGTGGGGTCCATGGCGGGCGAGGGCTCGCCCACCGTCGCGGCCTGGTCGATGATGGTCGCCATCAGCTCGCCCTGGGTGGTCAGGCTGTCGATGCGCGCGTTGACGAGGCCGCGGCGCAGCTCGTTCAGGATCAGGGCGCCGGCGATGAGGATCGCCAGCCCCAGCATGTTGAGCGCGATGATCAGCCTGCCGAGGCGTGAACCGGGCAGCCAACGGGTCCGCAGCGAGCGCCGCTTGCGCTCAGGTTTCGCGGTATCGGTAGCCGACGCCATACAAGGTTTCGATCGCGTCGAACTCGGGATCCACGTCGCGGAACTTCTTGCGCATGCGCTTGATGTGGCTGTCGATCGTCCGGTCGTCGACATAGACCTGATCGTCGTAGGCCGCGTCCATCAGGTTGTCGCGGCTCTTCACGAACCCCGGACGCTGGGCCAGCGACTGCAGCAGCAGGAACTCGGTCACGGTCAGCTTCACAGGCTTGCCGTCCCAGAGGCAGTCGTGCCGGGCCGGGTCCAGGGTGAGCTTGCCGCGCTTGATGGCGCGCGCCGCGCCTTCCGCCGTCGCGGGCCCGTTCGCCGGCGGCTCCTCCGCGTCGATCCCGGCGCGGCGCAGCACGGCCTTCACCCGCTCGATCAGCAGACGCTGGCTGAACGGCTTGTGGATGTAGTCGTCAGCGCCGAGGTTGAACCCCAGGATCTCGTCGATCTCCTCGTCCTTCGAGGTGAGGATGATCACCGGCAGGTCGGAGGAGCGGCGCAGCCGGCGCAGCACCTCCATGCCGTCCATCCTCGGCATCTTCACGTCGAGGATCGCCATGTCCGGGGGTTCGTTCTCCAGCGCCGCCAGGCCGGTCGCGCCGTCGTAGTAGGCCTTGACCGTATGGCCATGGCTTTCCAGCGCCAGGCTGACCGATGCGACGATGTTCTCGTCGTCGTCCACCAGGGTGATCTTGGCCATCTTCTGCTCGATATCTCCTGAACGAAGCGTTGGTGAAGCTAGTCATGCCGCCCTGTGGCCTCAATGGGGCGAAGAGGGACGGATCAACCCGGCCTTAAGAGGAATGCCCGTAGGTCTTGGCCGGGGGACCCATAGATGGTTGGCGCGCGCGTACATTACGAGGTCTTCGGCCGCAGGAAACCCGCCTCCGGCTGGACCTTGGAGATGGCCACCGAGGACCGCAACGCCGCGATCCGCATGGCCGAGGACCTGATCGCCAATGACGGCTTCGCCGCCGCCAAGGTGACCAAGGAGACCCTCGACGAGGAAACGCGCGAGTTCCAGTCGGTCTCCATCGTCAACCTCGGCGCGCCCCAGAGCGGCAAGAAGACCCGCGAGCGCGAGGAGATGGAGCCGCTCTGCATTCAGCCGCAGGACCTCTATACCCTGCATGCGCGCGAGCGCATCGGCCGGCTGCTGGAGGAGTGGCTGGAGCGCAACCGCGCCACGCCGTTCGAACTCCTGCACCGCCCGGACCTCGTCGAGCATCTGGAGGCGTCCGGCGGCGACCTGCAGCACGCCATCCAGAAGATCTCGGTGCCCGAGGCGCCGGCCCGCGGCGTCTCCGTGCACGAGCTCATCCGCACCTTCCACGCGCTGATCGACCGCACCGTCGCCCGGCTGATGAAGGACCATCGGCGCGGCGCCCTCGTCGACCTGTCGCGCGAGACCTTCGCCGCGGCCGCTGCGCGGGTGCTGAAGGAGCCGGACTCGGCCTATTTCCTGGGGGCCGGGGTCGCCGGCGCCATCGCGCCGGTGAAGACCTGGAGCGACAAGGTCAACGCCCTCCTGGACCTCGCCGAGGCCGCGCCCGCCGCCGGCCCGGCGCGAACGCTCGCGCTGTCGGTGCTGGAGCAGCCGCTGGCGGAGATCCTCGGCATCAAGCCGGGGCTGGAGGACCTGATCGGCAAGGACCTCGACCTCGGGGCCGAGCTTGCGGCCCTCACCCGGCTCGCCGCCGGCGACTCCGTGGCGCTGCTCCTGCGGCACGAGCCGTCGGTCGCCAAGGTCATGCCGCCGCTGCACCCCACCGCCGAGCGGCTCGGGCGCTGGATCACGGCGGAGGCCTTCGAGGAGGTCCGCACCGCGCTCGGCAAGCGGATCCTGCGCGAGATCAGCGGCCCGCGGCGGCTGCGCCCTGAGGACGCGTCCGGCGAGATCGACATCCTGCGCGGGCTGGCCATGTCGCTCACCGCCGCAGCCGGCAAGCTCCTGCCGCTCGAGGACGTGCAGGCCGCCTTCTCGACGCGCTCGAAGATGCTGGTCACCGGCGACTTCGTCGACGCCTACCTGGGCCGCGGGCGCGGCGCCTATGAAGAGGGCCAGGCCATGGTGTGGCTGGCGGAGAACGTGATCGGCGCGGCCAACAAGCGCCACGCCAGCCGTTGGCTGGCCGGCGTCATCGGCGCGCTGCGGTTCGAGAGCGAGATGCGCGCCGCCGCCGAGGAGACCCCGGCTTCGCGGCTGAGCAAGCTCGCGGCGCTGCAGCGCCAGGTGGGCCGCTGCGGCCTCGCGCCGGAGGATTCCACCGGCATCCAGGCCCGCCTGGGCGAGCTCGGCGGCCTGATCGAGGCGGAGGCCAAGCTGACCGCCTCGGTCGCCCGCGCCAATGCGCCGGCGCTGCACAAGCTGACCCTGCTGCTCAGGCTCGCGGCCGGCGAATCCGCGCCGCTCGGCCCCGCGGCCGACCGCGCGCGCACCGAGGCCATGAAGCTCGTGCGTCTGCCGGACGTCCGCACCCAGCTGGCCGCCGCGCCGGATCAGGTGGAGACCGTCCGCGCGCTGATCCAGCAGGCGGGACTGGCGGCCTGATTGCGCCTCTCCCGCTCGCGCGCCTTCGCGGGGAAGAACGGGATTTATGAATTCGCCTCGTGCTGCGCTCAGGCCACTGTGCTTTCGAAGCCGGCGCGCAGGGCCGCCTCGTCGAGGTTGCGGCCGATCAGGACCATGCGCGAGTAGCGGGGCTCGCCGGCGCGCCATTCGCCCTGGAAGTCGCCTTCGAGGATCATGTGCACGGCCTGGAACACTAGGCGGCGGCTTTCGCCGGCCACGTCGAGGATGCCCTTGGCGCGCAGGATATCGGGGCCCTGCTTCTGCAGCACGTCGTTCAGCCAGGCGGTGACGCGGTTGGCGTGCAGCGGCTTGTCGCTGGTCAGCGAGACGCCGCGGATGCCGCTCTCGGCCACGTGGTCGTGGATCTCGCCGTGGTCATGGCCGTGCTCATGGTCGTGCTCGCAATCGTCGTCGTGCACGTGGCCGGCCTCGCCGTGCGCCGGCTTGAGGAAGTCCGGCTCCAGGCTGGTGATCCGCGCCAGGTCGAAGGAGTGGCGGCCCAGGATGGTCTCCAGCGGCACGTTGGAGCGCTGGGCGCGGTGGATCGGCGCCAGCGGGTTCAGCCGGCGGATCGCGCTTTCCACCTGCGCCAGCTCCGCCTCGGTGACCAGGTCGGTCTTGTTGAGGATGATCTGGTCCGCAAAGGCGATCTGCTCAACGGCTTCCTTGGAGTCCGCCAGGCGCAGCGGCAGGTGCTTGGCGTCGACCACGGTGGTGACGCTGTCGAGCTCGGTCTTCGCGCGGACGTCCTCGTCGACGAAGAAGGTCTGGGCCACGGGGCCGGGGTCGGCCAGGCCGGTGGTCTCGACGATGATGGCGTCGAACTTGCCCTTGCGCTTCATCAGGCCGGAGAGCACCCGGATCAGGTCGCCGCGCACCGTGCAGCAGACGCAGCCGTTGTTCATCTCGAAGACCTCTTCGTCGGCCCCGACGATCAGGTCGTTGTCGATCCCCACCTCGCCGAACTCGTTGACGATGACGGCGTAGCGCTTGCCGTGGTCCTCGGAGAGGATGCGGTTGAGGAGCGTGGTCTTGCCGGCGCCGAGATAGCCGGTGAGCACGGTGACGGGCGTCTTGTCGGTCATGGCACCCCATGTAGGGGCGCGGCGGCGGCTTATGAAGCGCCTTGTTGTCGGCCGACGATGTTATAAAGTAACGCCTGATGACCAGCGCCGCCAATCCCGCCACGATCGCCCTCGCGCAAGCTCCCGCCGGGATAGCCGAGGACGGCGCGCTTGACGGCTTCCGCACCGAGGCGGGCTATCTCGGCGCCGACCACGGCCGCAACGAGCGGCGCACCTGGATTGTCACCGGCATCTGCGCGGTGACCCTCGTAGGCCAGCTCGTCGGCGGCTCGCTGTTCCATTCCATGGCGCTGACCGCCAGCGGCCTGCACATGGCCGCCCACGTGGCGGTGCTGCTCACCGCGGCGGGCGCCTACTGGCTGGCCCGGCGCCTCGCCGGCGATCCCCGCTTCGCCTTCGGGGCCGGAAAGCTCGGCTATCTGGCCGGCTTCGCCAACGCCGTGGTGCTGGCGATCACCGCGGTGACGATCGCCATCGAAAGCGTGCAGCGGCTCTTCGCGCCGGAGGCGGTGGACTACGCTTCGGCGATCCCGCTCGCCGCCGCGGGCCTGGTGGTGAACCTGGTCTGCGTCTGGCTGCTGAAGCCCGCCGGGCACGCCCACCGCCACGACCACGAGGGCGACCTGAACCTCTCGGCCGCCCACCTGCACATCAGCGCCGACGCGGTGATCGGGCTGCTGACCATCGGCGGCCTGGCGGCCGGCCAGGCGCTCGGCTGGCGCTTCGCCGACCCCGTGCTGGGCCTGATGGGCGCAGGCCTGGTGGCGCAGTTCGCGCTCAGCCTGATCCGCCGGGCCGGCGCGGCCCTGCTCGACGTCAACCCCTCGCCCGCGCTGACCCAAGAGATCCGCGGGCGGCTGGAGGCGGCGGACGCCCAGGTGGTGGACCTGCACCTGTGGCGTCTCGGCCCCGGCCACCATGCTGCGGTCGCAGTCATCGCCGCCGCCGATCCCGCGCCGGCCGAGGCCTACCGCCGGCGCCTGGCCGGCGTGCCCGGCCTGTCGCATCTGACGATCGAGGTGCGGCGTGCGGACGCCGCGCACGGCCACGTCTGTTGAGCTAAAAGCGTCAGGTGCGAAACACCAGAAGCTCCCGGCGGATCTCCAGGCGCGCCAAGCCGCGGCCCAAAGCGTGGGCCATCGCCGCCGTGCTGCTGCTCGGCGCAGGCGGCCTCGGGGCCTGGATGGCGACCGAGGCTCCGAGCCTGCAGCATGCCGAGCTCACCTCGCGGCTCGTCGCGCCGCCGGCGCGCGCGCCGGCTCCGCCGCCCCCGCCGGAGCTGCAGGCGAAGCTCGAGGACATCGTCGCGGCCTACAAGGAGCCCGTCGGCGTGGCGGTGACCGACGTCAATGAACACTGGACGGCGCAGGTCGACGGATCGAGCGCCTATCCGCAGCAGAGCGTGGTCAAGGTCTGGGTCGCCCTGGCGGTGATGGAGGCCATCGATCGCGGCCGCCTCAAGCTGGACCAGACCGTGGTGCTCAGGCCCGAGGACCGCTCGGTCTTCTACCAGCCGCTCGGCGCCAGGATCGGCGCCCGCGGCTACGCCACCACCATCGAGGACCTGCTGCGCCGCGCGCTCACCGAGAGCGACAACACCGCCAACGACAAGCTGATGGAGGAGGTCGGCGGGGCCGGCGCAGTCAGCGCCGTCCTGGCGCGCAAGGGCGTCATCGGGATCGGCGTCGGCGGACCGGAGCGGGTGCTGCAGGCCAGGACCGCGGGCCTGGAGTGGCGTCCCGAGCTGGCCGGCTGGCGGTTCAAGGAGGCCCGCGCGAAGCTGCCCGACGAGGTCCGCGACCGCGCGCTCGAGGCCTACCTCGCCGATCCGCCCGACGGCGCCAGGCCCGCGGCGCTGGCCGAGGCGCTGGCGGCGCTGAAGCGCGGCGAGCTCCTGTCGCGCAGCTCCACCGAGACCCTGCTCGGCCTGATGGGCGAGGCGCGCACCGGCTATTCGCGCCTGCGCGCCGGCCTGCCCGCCGGCTGGTCGATCGCCCACAAGACCGGCACCGGCCCGGACTGGCGCGGCGCCTCGGTCGGCATCAACGACGTCGGCCTGGTCACCGCGCCCGACGGCCGCAGCTATGCGGTCGCGGTGATGATGCGCGAGACCAAGCAGCCCGTGCCGCGGCGGCTCGCGCTGATGCAGAAGGTGAGCCGCACCGTCGTCGATTACTGGCGGACCCATCAGCAGGACGGCCCGGCCCAGACCGTGGCCGGCCGCGGCGCGCCCGCAGGGAAGTCTTAAGCGCGGGCGCCGCAAGCTGGCGCCATGCTGCTGCTGCCGATCACGGGCCTGATCGTGGGCCTGCTCACCCTCGTCGAGCTGCGCTGGCCGGCCCGCACGGAGGCTGCGCCGCGCGGCCTCAACCTCGCCATCTGGGCCGTGCGCCTGGCGTTGCAGCTGACCGTCGTGCCGGTGGTGGGCCTGGTGATCGCCGAGGCAGGCCGGCGACTGGGCGCGCCCTCGCTGGAGATCCGCCGCTGGCCGCTCGTCTGCAGCGCCGCGGCCTTCGTGCTCGCCATGGACCTGGCGGAGTACCTCTATCACCGCGCGCAGCACGCCGTTCCGTGGCTGTGGCGGCGCCATGCGCTGCACCACTCCGACCCCTGCGTCAGCGCCACCACCACGGAGCGGCACTGGTGGGGCGACCTGGTCCTGAAGGCGATGCTCTTCGGCGGCCCGTTGGCGATCGTGCTGCAGCCGGGCCCACGGGACTACGCCGTCTACTCAGGCCTCGCGCTCTGGCACTACCTGGTCCACGCCAACCTGAAGATCGACTTCGGCCGCTTCAGCTGGGCCCTGAACTGCCCGGCCTATCACCGGCTGCACCACGCCAGCGCCGCCGAGCACCACGGGGCGAACTACGCCGCCCTGTTCCCGATCTTCGACGTGCTGGCCGGCAGCTACCGGCGCCCCACGGCCTACCTTCAGACGGGGCTGGAGAGCGAGCCCACGCGGGTGCTGGAGGCGCTCGCCTGGCCGCCCGCGGCGGCCGCGCCCGTCTAGCGCTGCTGCCCCGCAACCGGCGCCGGCGGCATGCCCTTCTGCAGCGACAGCTGTATGGGGTTGCCGATGACGTCGTGGCTCGCCCACTGCACGCCGGGCTCGGTGTGCTCGGGGAAGGGCGTGCAGAAACTGATCGGCAGGGTCGGCGGCTTGGACTGGCGCAGGCAGACCTTCTCGCCCTTCAGCTGCCAGCGGCCGGCCAGCGCCAGGCCGTTGCGGGCCTCCCCATCCCAGCTGCCGTCGGGATGCAGCCAGATCTTCTGCGTGCGGCCGTCGGGATAGGTGGAGACCACCGTATTGCCGAACGCCGAGGCGACGACGCTCAGGTCGGCGGCCTGGGCGTTGAGCCCCGCGAACCCGGCATAGGCGCCGAGAGCGACGCGGGCCGCGAGCTTGATGGCGGATGTCCGGCTCGACCGGACGTAACGCAGGAATCCCATGACCGCGTTCAACGCACGAACCTCGTGTTGAGTGCCCGCCCCCTCGCAGGCGGACTGGACTCCTAGGGCGTTCCGGATGAACTGCGCCTGAAAGAACGGTTCAGGAGAACAGCCCAGCCATGGACGACGCGATTTCACCCGACGCCGAACGCGCCGGCATGCTGGCGGCCCTGCATGCGATCATCGTCGGCACCCTGTCCACCCTGAAGCGCAAGGGCCTGCTCACATCCCAAGAGCTCGATCAGATCTTCGAGGCCGGGCTGGTGACCTTCGAGCGGGGCGAGCAGGACGAGACCCGCCAAGCGGCCCGGCTGACGCTGGAGATTCTGGCCCGGAGCCTGCGGGACTGAGATCATCCGCCTCGGGGGGAGCCTCGAGGCCTCAGTCGTGGCCGTGGCCATGCCCGCCACCGCCGCCGTGGCCGTGATCGCCACCGCCGCCATGGTCGCCGTTACCGTGACCACCGCCGCCGGTCTGACCTTGGCCCTTCCCCTCGCCATGCCCCTGGCCGCGCCAGCTGGCGTTCTGTCCCTGGTTTTCCGCGGCCTGTGCGAAGGCGCGCTGGCCCCCGCCGTCCTGGCCGCCGCCCCCGTGGCCGCCGCCGTGACCGCGGCCGCCCTGCTGCCGTTCGGCCCGGGCGAACGTCTGGGCCGCCCGCGCGTCGAGACCCGGGCGCCCCGCCTCGCGCGCATAGTCGGCGCGTCCGCCGCGCCAGCCGGGCTGCGGCTGGTCATAATAAGCCTG
>JAQGIJ010000045.1 GCA_028291285.1 Phenylobacterium sp.
CGCACCGTGGTCGGCGCGTCATGGAACAGCTCGTCCATCACGGCGACGTCGTCGGCCATCAGCGCGCGCTCGTAACGCTCGAAGGCGGCGGTCACCTCGGCCACGGTCTCGGGGTCGTTGATGATCATCGGCTCTGCTCCGGAAATGTCGTTCACCAGCCCGCGGCGGCGCCGTCGCCGCGCGCGTCCGCAGGCGTCGGTGCTCCGGCGGGCGGCTGGAAGCCGACCAGACCCGCCGCCTCGAGCCGCGACGCGAGCGCGAAGAGCCGCGCCTCCGAGCCCGGGGCCCCGATCAGCTGGACGCCGAGCGGAAGCGGGCCCGGCGACCGCAGGGGCGCGGCGACCACCGGCAGGCCGACGAAGCTGATCGGCTGGGTGAAGAGCCCGAGGTTGGCGCGCGCAGGCGCGGGCTTTCCATCCACCTGAAGGACCGGATTGTCGATCCGCGGCGCAGGTCCAAGGACCGTCGGCGCGATCAAGGCGTCGTAGCGCTGGAACACCGCAAGCACCTGGTTGCGGAACCCGGTGCGGAAGCGGATGGCGTCCTCATAGGCCGCCTCGGGCAGGGCCGCGCCCGCGAGCAGCCGGTCGCGGGTCGCCGGATCAAAGTCCATCGGCCGGGCGCGCAGGTCCTGGAGATGCAGTGCGCCCCCTTCGGCGGCGGTCATCAGGAAGGCCGCGGCGCGCGCCTGCTCCACCTCCTGCAGCTCCACCATGTCCAGTCCGCCAAGGCCGCTCGACAGCCGGGCCACGCCCGCCTGCAGCTCGGCCGTCAGGTCGCGTGCGAACCAGCCTCCGAGCAGGGCGATGCGTTCGATATCGGGCGCGGCGCTCGAGGCGACGCCGGACAGCACGGCGTGCACGGCGGCCAGGTCCGCCGCCGAGCGGGCGAACGGGCCGATGTCGTCCAGGCTGTCCACGAACGGGAAGACGCCGCCCATCGGCAAGCCCCCGTGGGTCGGCTTCAGCCCGTACACGCCGCAAAGGCTCGCCGGAATCCGGATGGATCCATTGGTGTCGCTGCCCAGCGAAAACGGCAGCAAGCCGCCGGCGACCGCGACGGCGGAGCCGCCCGATGAACCCCCGGCGAACCTGGCCGGGTCGTACGGATTGCGGGTGACGCCCCAGACCGCATTGTCCGTGACGAAGCCATAGGCGTACTCGTCCATGTTCAGCGTCGCGACGAGCACAGCGCCTGCGGAGTGTAGCCGGCGGATCGCCTCGGCGTCGCTGGCCGCGGGCGGTGCGTCCCGCCGCATCCCGGCGCCGGCCGTCGTGGGCAAACCCGCGACGTCGAAGAGGTCCTTGACCCCGTAAGGGACGCCCGCGAGCGGACCAGGGTCCTCGCCGTTGGCGATCCGCGCGTCGACCGCCGCCGCCTCCGCCATGGCGCGGGGCTCCAGGGTCCGGGTGACGGCGTTGAGCGCGCCTGCGGCCCGGATGCGGCCGAGCGCTTCGCCGGCCACGTCCACGGCGCGACGCCGGCCGGCGCGCACGGCCGCCGCCGTTTCCAGCACGCCAGGCATGGCCTCACCGCTCATCGGAACCGGCCGCGAAAATCGTGGCGCGGCGCAGCGTCTGCCAGTGCGACTGCAGCAGACCGGCGTTGGCCTCCACGCCCGGACGACAAGCCTCGGGCAAGGCGAGCTGATGCCTCGCCAGGGCCTCGGCGAGCCACCACGCGCCACCTGCGGAGCCCGGCGCAGGCGGTTGGTCAGGACGCATCGGCGGCACGGCGCCTCCAGTAAGTAAGCGTTTTCTTCATAGATGAGAACCGGCGGCAAGCAAGGAGGGATGGCGCGGCAGCCTCGCAGCCGCGAGCCGTCGTGGCGACATCTACGTCGGCTGGTCCGGTGCGTGGCGAAGGTGGCGAAAGCGGATCAGGCGCCTGGCGCTAAGCCAGTGAAAGAGTGGAGCCGGTAGTCACACCGTCACCCGTCGGACCGACGGACGACGGACATGATCCGCTCCACAAGGCCGGCCGTATCCGGCGCCTCCGCAGCCTTCTCGGAGTCTGCGGCCACGAGCGCGGCGAACAGGTCCTGGGCCGCGGGATCCTCGCTCATCAGCGCGATCGCCGCATCGGCCTCGACGGGCGGCCAGCCGCCGAGGTCAGCGCCGTGGCGCGCGAGCAGGTCGCGGAAGCGTGCGAGGTCCATCGGACAGCAAGGTCTTCTGATTCCGCAGCCGAAGCTTCAGAGTTTGTCGGCCACGTTTCAGAAGCGCACGGACCGATTGCTCCGAAAGCGCCATGAGCGCCATGATCTTCGCCACCTCGAGCTCTTCGAAATAAAACAGTTCCAGCGCCCGACGCTGGTTCGCGGGCAAGGCGCCCAGAGCCGCGCGCAAGGTGATCGACACCTCCCTGCGCACAAGCTCGTCCTGCTGCGCCGCGGGCTCGGAGGCGCAGACGTCGCGATCCATGATCGCGGCGATCACCTCCTGCGGCTGGGGCGCCGCGCGGCGGCTGCGGTAGCGGTCGATCGCCTTGTTCATGGCGATCCGGTAGAGCCAGGTCGTGAACCGCGCCTCCGGCCGCCAGGCGTGGCGGTTGCGCCAGGCGGAGACGAACGCCTCCTGCGCCACATCCTCGGCCTCGTGTTCGTCGCGCACGACATTGAGCGCCAGGCGGCGGAGCATCGCCACATGCCGCTCCACCAGCGTCCGGAACGCCAGCTGTTCGCCCGCTTGGCTGGCGAGGAACAGCTGCTCGTCCGACCAGCTCCGCAGAGTGTGAACGTCAGGGCGCGACTGAGATGAGGAGGTCTGCGACGTCTGCACGATTGTTCGTCCCCTTGAGGCTCGAACGAAGATCAGCAACGTGCATGCCATGTATCAGTCAGACACAATCCTGAATAGTATGGTTAACATAGACGTCAAACGGCCATCCTATGCCGCCAGGTGATCGGCGATCTTTTCAGATAGAAGTCCGGTTTATTTCAATCCGATCTCGGTGCAGAAAGACCGTGACAGGCTAACGGTCCAATCCAGCCCTTCGCGTATCGTTTTGATGTCATCCGGCGAAATCAGCATGCAATTGAGGGCCGATCGCAGCCGGGCGTAGCCGGCCGCCAGAACGTCCGCCTCGGCGGAGTGCCCCTGCACGGCCGCGATCAGCGCTGACAGCACCTGCGCGCTGCGCGCCGCATGCCGGCACATCCGATCCAGTCCCCCCGCCTCATAGGCAGCAATTGCCGAGGAGATTTCCAAGGCGAGCTCCTGGTGGACGGCGGCCAGCACCGCGGCAGGCCGCTGATCGAGCGCGCGCGAGGCCTTGTAGGCCGCCGCGGCTTCGGCGAAGGCGGTCATGCTGGGGTGGCTCCGTTCAGGAGGGCCTGGATCTGCGCCTGGACGAGCTGCGCCGCGGAGACCTCCTGCTCCATGCTGGCGTACTTGTTGACCAGCGTGGTCTGGTAGGCGTCGGCGTCGGAGCGGATCTTGTCGGATTGCGTGGTCCAGCTGTCGTCCTGGGCCGTCAGCGCGGTGATCTGCTGCTGGATGAGCCCCGAGGTGGTGTCGCCGAACAGCGCGGCGAAGCTGGTGACCTGGTTGGCGAAGCCGGGCGAGATGGCCACGTGGATCGAGGTGTCGCCGCTCGCCGCGAGGGCGAAGCTGAGGCCGTCGTACGGCCCGCCCTTCACGCCGACGATGCGCGAGCCGGAGACGGTGAATCCGGAGCTGTCGCCGCCGACGCTGGCGCCGGTGATCGCGCCGCTGGCGTCCGCCGTCACGTCCAGCGTGAAGTCGAAGCTCGACGAGCTCGTGTTCTGCAAGAGCTTGAGCGCGCTGTCCGAGGGCGTGAACGAGCTCTGGAACATCGCGCTCACCTGGCCGAGGTTGGAGAGCAGGGCGTTGTCCAGCGTCGTCTCGTTGGAGAGCACGAGGTTGTTGTTGGCGTCGAGGGTTATGCCGAGGTCGCCCAGGGTCCCGTACCCGCCCGTCGCGGACGGGCTGACGGTAGACAACAGCTGCCCCACGCTCTGGCTGGCGTTGCGCAGCAGCGAGTCGGCGAACAGCGGGGCCGAGCTCGACACCGATCCGTCGGCGCCCACCTGCTGGTTGGTGGCGACGAAGCTGCGCAGGCTGTTGTAGGCGGTGATGAAGTCGGTGATCGCCGTCTTCACCGCGCTGTAGTCGGCGGTGACGCCGAGCGTCAGGGAAACGCCCGTCGGCGTGGTCTTGAGCAGCGACAGGCTCAGTCCCGAGACCGCGTCGGTGACGTCGTTGGTGTCGTTGGAGATCTGCGCCCCGTCGATGGTGACGAGCGCCGGCTGCGCCGCTTGCAGGACCGTTACGAAGGCGCCGTCCGAGCCGGTGAGGCCCAGGCTCTGCAGCACGTCGTCGCCCGAGGCCGCCGTGGCGCTGATCGCCTGGTTGGTGTCGTTGCCGGAGAGCACCAGCCGAAAGCCGCCGCTGCTGTCCTTCACCGTCGAGGCGCTGACGCCGGAGGCGCTCGCCACCGCGTTGATCGCGCTGGCCAGGTCCTGCAGCGTCATGTCGGCGGTGACGGTGATCGTGCTCGCCGTCCCGCTCGCCTCGCTGAGGGTGAAGCTGCCGGAGAGGCCCAGCGGCGTGGTCTGGTCCTTTGCCGCGGAGGCCACCTTCTCGCCGGCCGCGAGCTGGTCCACCTGGAGGGTGTAGCTGGCGGCCGCCGCCGTCCCTTCCGCGCTCGCCGCCAGATAGCTCGAGGCGGTGCTGCTGTCGGACGCGGTGAGGCTCACCGTCTTCTGGTCGAAGGCCGAGGCGGTGGTCGCGACCGAGCTGAAGGCGGAGGAGGCGAGCTGCGACATCGAGGTCGAGAGCCCGGAGATCAGGGTCTGGAGCTGCTGGTAGGCGGCGATCTTGGTCTTGTTCGCCGTGACCTGGGCGTCGAGCTGATCGGCCGGCGCGGTCTTCTGCGCCACCGCCGCGGTGATCAGCGACTGGGTGTCGAGCCCGGACGCGGTCCCGGTGAGATAGGCCGACGAGCCCGAGGTGTTGACCTTGCTGGTTGTGGTCGCGGCCGAGGTCGCCGTCGCGGTCGAGGTCGTCGTGGTCATCTGGGCTACCCAGGATCGGCGGGATCAGGATGGCGGGGTCGCCGGCGCCGCGCGGGCGCCGGCGCTTCGCCTACTGCAGCAGCTTCAGGATCTGCTGGTTCATCTGGTTCGCGTCGGACAGCGCGCTGATCGCCGCCGACGTCATGGTCTGGTCGCTGGAGAAGGCGCTCTGGGTGGCGGCGATGTCGGTGTCCATGATCGCCGACTTGGCCGAGTTGAGGTTCTGCAGGGACGTGCTGATCACGTTGCTGCGGAACGACATCCGCGACAGGGTCGCGCCGACGTTGGCGCGGGCCGTGGAGACGGTGGTGATCGCGGCGTCCAGCGCCGTCATCTCCGAGGCGGCGTTGGCCTCGCTGCTGATGCTGTTGACGCCGATGCCGAGGGTCGTGCTGCTCGCGCCTCCGAGCGTCACGGTGATCTTGTCGCTGGCCGAGGTCCCGACCATGAAGTCGACACCGGTGGAATAGGCGCTGGTGCCGTCCAGCAGGGCCGTACCGTTAAAGGCGGTGTTGGACGCGATGCCGTCGATTTCCGTCTTCAGCTGCTGGTATTCCGCGTCGATGTAGCTGAGGTCCGTGGTGCTCGAGGAGCCGGACTGCGCCTGGGCGGTCAGCGTCTTCATCCGGGTCAGGATGTCGCTGATGTTGGAGAGCGCGCCGTCGGCGGTGTTCAGCACCGCGGTGCCGTTCTGCAGGTTGGTGGCGGCCTGCTGCAGCACCGCGGCGTCGGCCTTCATGCCCGTGGCGATGGCCAGGCCGGCGGCGTCGTCCTTGGCGCTGGTGATGCGCGAGCCGCTGGAGAGCCGCGCCAGGTCGGCGCTCTGCGCCGCCGAATTCTTGTTCAGATACAGCAGGGCCGTGTTGGCCGTGGTGTTCGTCGAGATGACCGTCATCTTCTAACTCCGCTTCTCTTCGGGCCGCGCGCGGCGAACGCGCCGCGGGGTGGCGGACGATGCCTTTTGCACCCGCACCAGCCCTTGAACGGGACCGCCGCGGCGAATGGGGCGGAGAAAATCAGTCGGCCGTCGCGGCTGCGGTCCGGCCAACCAAACCCTTGAAGAAACTGCGCCCCATCGCGGGGCCGCTCTCCGTTGAACCGCTCGACCAGGGCCGCGCGGCCCTCCGCGGCAAAGGAAAGAGCGATGAGCAGCATACCGGCGACGTCATCCGCCAGTCCGTCGACGGCCTCGTCGACCAGCTCGCAGTCCAACATCGGCCTGACGAGCAATCAGTTCCTGTCCCTGCTGACCACCCAGCTGCAGGCGCAGGACCCGCTCAATCCCACCGATCCGAACCAGTTCACCACCGAGATGGTGCAGTACGCCTCGCTGTCGCAGCAGATCGACACCAACAGCAAGCTCGACACCCTCTCGAGCAACCTCACGAACATCCTCACCCAGGTGTCGCTGCTGGCCTCGTCCGGCAGCGCCTCGGCCCAGGCCTGAGGGGGCGCGCCATGACCCTTTCCTCAGCCCTCTCCACGGCCGTCTCCGGCATCACCGCCCAGAGCACCGCCCTCGCCACCATCTCGAAGAACATCGCGAACGCCTCGACCACCGCCTACAAGTCCTCCAACACCGACTTCCAGACCATGCTGACCGGCGTCAGCGGCGCCCAGACGGGCGGCGGCGTGACGGCGATGGCCATGACCAATCTGTCCCAGCAGGGGCAGATCGCCAGCACCGCCACCCCCACCAATGTGGCGATCGACGGCTCGGGCTTCTTCGTCGTGGCGAGCAGCGCGACGGCTTCGGCCTCGGACTTCGCCTACACCCGGGACGGCAGCTTCACGACCGACAGCGCCGGCAATCTGGTCAACGACGCCGGCTACTATCTGCAGGGCT
>JAQGIJ010000059.1 GCA_028291285.1 Phenylobacterium sp.
GGCGCCACGCCCTCGGCGCGGGCGGCGTTGAGGTCGCACAGCATGGTGTTGTGGGTGTGCTTCACCCCCTTGGGATCGGCGGTGGTGCCCGAGGTGTAGATCACCAGGCAGACCTCGTCGGCGATCCCCTGGGCCTTCGGATAGGCCTGGGCCGGCGCCGATGGGAGGTCGCGCCAGCGGATCGCGCCGGCGGGAGCGTTCTCGCCGACCACGATCAGGTGCTGCAGGTCGGGCAGGTCGCCCGCCTGCTCGACGCGCGTGATGTAGTCGAAGCCGCGGTAGGTCTCCGGGATCACCAGCGCGCGGGCCTTGGTCTGGCGCATGATGAAGCCGATCTCGCGCGCGCCGTAGATCGGCACGATGGGCACGAGCGCCAGGCCAAGCTTGAGGGCCGCCAGATAGGCCAGGAAGCATTCCTTCCAGGTGGGCAGCATGACGGCGATGTAGTCGCCGCAGCGCAGGCCCAGGCTGTGGAAGGCCGCCGCGATCCGCTCGGCCTCCTGATCGACCTGGCCCGCCGTGGCCGCGTCCGGCCGCACCCGGGAATGGAACACGAGCTGCTGGTCGGCGCCCAGCTTCATCGCGTCGCGGATCGCGTCGGCATAGGTGTAGTCGGCATAGACGCCACGCGCGCGCCAGTAGGCCCGACGCTCCGCCCGATCCCGCTCGATGGTCTGCAAGTCGAGCATGTGCGATGCCCCTCCCTTCGATGAATGCGTTTTGCGCCCAATCCGCAGGTCTCGCACGCGGTACGCGGTTGTGAACGCAGTTCGCATTTCGGTTCCCGCATACAAGCGCGCGCGCACCGGGCGAGTCAACGCCGGAGGGCGGCGGAAGCGCGGGCGCGAGGCGTCGCCGCGCGACCTGCCGGCGGCGTGGGTGGGCCGCTATTTGGCGGGCGACCGGGAGCGCGGGGCTCGCGCCGGCTTCGCCGGCTCGGCGACCGGCGGGGGATAGACCCCCTGGTAGCCGAGGATCCGCGACATCTCCTCCGCGGTCGTGCGGACGATCGCGGTGATCTCCTTCAGCCGCGGCCGCAGCCGGCCGATCGGCCCCCCCGTGGCGATCGCGCAGCGCAGGGTCCCGGTGGCGTCGAACACCGGCGAACCCACGCCGACGATCCCCTCGTCCAGGCCCGAGACGTTCTTCGCCGTCGCGGTCTTGCGGATCTGCGGGAGCTTCTCGACCAGCTCGCTCCGGGTGATGGTGTGCTTGGTGGGCGCCGTGAGCTTGCGTTGCGAAAGCAGGCTCTGCACCAGCGGCTCGGGCATGAAGGCCAGCAGGGCCTGGCCGACCGAGGTGGCGTGAATCGGCGAGGCGCTGCCGCGCGAACGGCTGAGCCGCAGGCCGTGGCGGCTCTCGATCACCTCGATGTAGATGACCGAGCGGCCGTCCTCGGAATAGGTGCCGAGCGTCACCGTCTCGCCCGTCGCCTCCGCAAACGCGCGGAACCTCGGCAGCAACGAGGACGGGAAGGAGACCGTGGAGCTCATCGCCGCGGCGAGGCTGAGCGCGCTGCCGCCGAGGACGTACTTCCCGCCTTCGGAGGCGATATAGCTCTCCGCGTTCAGGCTGCGCAGCACGTTGAGCACGCTGGTCTTCGGCAGCCGCAGCCCGGTAGCGATCTCGGTCAGGTTCAGGCCCAATGGCGCCGCCGAGATCAGCCGCAGGACCTCCAGCCCGCGGCTCACCGAGCGCGGCCCGGCCCTGGGCAGGCGGACCGGCGGAGCCGGGTCCCCGGCCATTTTGGGCGTCAGTTTTCTAGGCTCGGTCTGCTGCATGGGGCGCCTCGCCCGGTGCCCTCAGACGCGCTCCACCGCGGGAGCCCGGGCGACGGGTGATCTGGAATCTCGGGATGCGGCATGGCGGAGCCGACAGTCACTGCGGTCAGGAATCCGGTGCGGGGAAGGCCCCCGATGGCGCGCATGCATGTAACAGATGTTGCCCGAATGCAACCTTAAGGCCGCCTGTCGTCGCCGCTCGCCGAGGTAAGTGTCGGGACGGGCTTCGACCACGAGCCCGCCCCGCCGCGACCCTAGTAGTTGAAGCTGACGGTGACGCCGTAGGTCGCCGGCGCCGCGAAGCGCAACCGCGCCGAGGCCGCGTCGGGCGAGGCCTGGTTCAGATAGTGCTTGTCGAGCACGTTCTTGCCCCAGATCGCCAGCTGATACTTCTCCGACGGGGGCGACCAGGCCGCCCGCAGGTTCAGCAGCGCATAGGCCTTCTGCGAGAAGAGCGTCGCGTCGTCGGCCTGGAAATACACCCGGCTCGTGTAGTAGCCGTTGGCCGAAAGATCGATCACGCCGCTCGTCATGCGGTGATGCCAGTTTGCGCCCGCCGCGGCCGTCCACTTCGGCGCACGGATCATGTACTTGCCGCTCACGTCCTCTGTGATGATCGTGTCGCCGAGGTCGTCCGCACGCGGGATCGCGATCACCGCGGCCTTGAAGCTCTTGTACTTGGCGTGCGTGTAGGCCCCGCCCACGTTGACGCTGAACTCGTCGGTGATGGCGTAGCTCAAAGACGCTTCGCCGCCGTAGCTCTTCGCCGTGCCCGCATTCGAGGTGATCGAGCCGATGCCGGCGACGGTGTTCTGGAACTGCAGGTTCTTGTAGTCGTAGTGGAAGGCCGCGGTCTCGAAGTGCCAGTGCGAGCCTTGCGCCTTGTAGCCCACCTCGAACGCGGTGAGCGTCTCGGGCTGCACCGGCAGAAGCTGGATGGTGGTGTTGAACAGGCCGCTCTTCTGGCCCTTGCTGTAGGAGGCGTAGACGTTGGACCTGTCGGTGATCTGGTAGCGGATGACCGCCCGCGGCGTGAACGCCTTCCAGGTGTGGGAGATGCGCTGGCCCGTCGAGGCCGGCGACGTCTGCGAGTAGAGGATGACGGTGGACTTGTCCTCGACGCTCCACCGCGCGCCGAGCGTGAGGTACCACTTCGGCGCCAGGTTGTAGGTCGCGTCACCGTAGATGGCGTAGGCTCGGCCCCTATTCAGCGAGGTCGCGGTGTTCAGCAGGGCGGTCGCCGTCCTGGCGAGGAAGGCCGGGTCGTAGTTCTTGTCATCGCCGAAGTAGGCGCCCATCACCCAGTCCACTTTCCCGGCGGAATGCGACAGGTTGATCTCCTGCTGCCAGTCCGTCTCCTTGTTCGAGAAGATGAACTCGCTGATCGGCAGGTTCGAGGAGTCCTGATCGACCCGCTCCTGGTCGTGCTCCTGGATCCACGAGGTGTAGGAGGTCAGGGTCGCCCAGTTGAGGTCGAACACCGACTTCAGGGTCACCGAGTTCTGGATCACCCGGTTGTGCGGCAGCAGGTCCTCGGAGACGTCGAACGGCGGGCGGGCGACGATCGCGCCCGGGCGGCCATTGGCCGAGGCGTAGCCGCGCCCGGTC
>JAQGIJ010000072.1 GCA_028291285.1 Phenylobacterium sp.
CGGTAGGTCTCGTCGGGGCTCATGCCCACGACCCCGAGCGGCAGGTTGAAGCCGCCGGTGCGATAGCCTTCCTGCGCCTGCAGGTAGATGACGCGGTCCGGCGCGGCGGCGTAGCTCAACCGCACCTTCGGCGCGAAGCCGTTGTCCCTCAGGTCCGAGCGCAGCGGCGCCACCGTGGGCGCGAGCTCGAAATCCGACACCTGGGTGCGCAGCCAGCTGCTGAACAGCCGCCCGCCGAGCGTGAGCGTAAACTGCGGTGTCAGGTCGTAGCCGAACTCCCCATAGGCCGCGGCCTCGGCGAGGTGGTCGTCGCGGTGATAGACGGACCGCTCCGTGAGGGGCTCCAGCGGGGCCGCCAGCGTCGCGTCCTGCGGCTCCGACGTCGCCGACGCGAAGACACCGGCCAGCCAGTGGGCCCGCCCGGCCAGGTTCGAGGCGAATTCCGCCTGCGCCAGCACCATGTGCACCCGCTGCCGCTCGTCGAACGCCGCCGCGCCCGAGGTCCCGAACGCGCCCGAGGCGTCGTAGCGGGTGTGCAGGGCGTGATCGACGTGGGCGGCGGTGAGCTTGATGTCCCCCCACCGGGTCGGACGGCTGGCCGTGAGGCTGACGATGCTGATCTCGTTGTCGTGCGGCTCGCGCACCTGGGTGTCGCGGGACAGGCTGCGGGCGGAGCCGGTGTACTGGCTGTCGATGTTGTCGATTTCCTGGTGCGCTGCGGTCAACAGCAGGCGCCAGTCGCCCAGCGGCGCGACGAGGCTGAGCCGCCCGCCGGTCCTGCGGCTACGGTTGACGTCGCGCAACCCGAGGCGGGGGTTGTCGATGTAGCCGCCCACGGTCTCGTCATAGGCCACGAAGCGCGCCGCCGCGCCGCTTGAGCCGATCGGTGCGTTCAGCACCACCTGAGCGGCGGCGGAACCCGCGCCGCGCTGGGCCAGCGCGCCCTCGACCGCGACCGAGCCGGAGAAGCGCGTCGGATCCGGCTTGGCGGTGACGATCCGGATGATGCCGCCGATGGATCCCGAGCCGTAGAGGCTGCCCTGCGGTCCGCGCAGCACCTCGATCCGCTCCACGTCCGCCAGCCGCAGCGCCGGGTCCGGCGCATTGTAGGTGATCGGCGCGTCGTCCAGGTAGAGCCCCACCGTCGACTGGGTGACGCCGGTGAAGGAGCCGTCCGACATGCCCCGCACGAAGATCTTGTCGCGCCCGGGGCCGAGGTTGGTGACCGCCACGCCGACGATCTGCGAGGCCACCTCCTGGAACGTGTCGGCGCCCAGCCGGGTGAGCTCGGATCCCGTCAGGGCCGAGATCGGAAACGGGCTCCCGAGCAGCGGCTCGGACCGCTTCTCGGCGGTGACCACCAGCTCCTCCACCACCACCGGCGGCGGCCCGGGCGCAGGCGCGGCCGTGGTCGGCGGGGCGACGCTCGACGGGCGCTTCGGCCGCGCCCGCCGCGCGACGACGCGGAAAGTCCGCGCCCCCATTTGCTCGAACTTGCAGTCCGGCGGCAGCAGGCGGGCCAGCGCGTCCGCCGGCGCCAGCGCGCCGATCACCGGGCGGCTGAGCCCCTGGCACACTGTGCGGCCCGTCCAGCCCACCGAGACGTCGCCCTGCAGGGCGAAGCGCAGCAGCGCCTCCTCCACCGGCTCGGCCGGCAACCGGAAGATCTTGGCCCGCGGCTCGGACCCGCAGACGGGCGTCGCCGCGGCCGCCACGGCGGTCGCGCCGAGGGCCAGCGCGATGAGGCGGTGAAGCGTCGGCGGCGTCATCAGTCCGGGCGAGTCCGAGAGCCGGGAACCCACACCATCCATGCGCGCAAGTCCATCCACCATGTCCGAACAGCTCGCCATGCCTGACGCGCCGTCGCGCCCGGTACACGCGGCATGAGCGTCGCCGTGGCCCGTCGCCGCCCTGCCCCCGCCGTCGCATCCTTCGCCCCGGCCGGCCCGGCGGCCGTCGCCCTGGCCCGCAGCCTCGAGGCGGCCCAGTGCGAAGACCACCCGTTCCCGCGCCTGCATCTGCGCAATCCCCTGCCGCCGCGCGTCCTGGCCGGCCTCGCCGCCCTGCCCTTCGAGCCGCCCCCCGCCCTCGCCCCGCTCGGCGGCCCGCGCGCCTGCGTCAGCCGCACGCACCCGCTGCGCGGGCCCGAGGCGCTCCGCTTCGCCGTCTGCCGCGCCGCCGCGGACGCCTTCGCCGCGGAGCCGGTGGTCGCGTTGCTGGAGCGCAGGCTGGCGGTCGACCTGCAGGGCTGTACGCCGCGGTTCGGGGTTGTCCATCACGCCGACGGCTACGTCTGCGCGCCGCGCACGGGCCCGCGCGGCGTCGGCGTGCGCCTGGTGATCGCGTTGGGGCCCAGCTGCGACGTCGGCCTCGGGCCGGACCTCTATCTCGACGGCGAGACCTGGGCCGCCCAGCTGCCTTGGGGCCCCGGGCTGGCGTTCGCCTTTGCGCCGGGCCCGGAGACCTGGCACGGCTTCGAGCCGCGCCTGATCCGCCGCCTGAGGTCGCTGCTGGTGGTCGATTACGCGGCCTAGCCGCGCGGTCACCCCTGCGGCGTCTTCGGCGCGCGGCGGCTGGCGAAGGCGGCCAGCGCGGCCTTGTGCTCGTCGCTCGCCCGCAGCGTCGCGAGCTTGCTGCGCGCGAGGCGCCAGAGCTCCTCTTCCGGCATCTCGTGGGCGCTCCGGGCGAGGAGCAGGCTGGCGGCGATGGCGGGCGCGGTGCAGGCGGCGATGCGGCCGGCAAGCTCGAGCGCGGCGGCGAGCAGGTCGGCCGGCGGGGTGACCGCGTTCACCAGGCCGAGCGCATAGGCCCGCTCGGCGCCGAGACGCCCCTGCGCCAGGATCACCTCGAGGGCCACGGCGCGCGGGATCCGCCGCGGCAGACGGAAGACCCCGCCCCCCGCCGCGAGGATGCCGAGGCTGGCTTCCGGCAGGCCGAAGACGGCCGCCTGCGTCGCCACCACTAGGTCGCAGGCGAGCGCCAGTTCCAGTCCGCCGCCCAGCACCGGCCCGTCGACGGCGGCGATCACCGGCTTGGCCCGGTCGGCACGGCCGAGGGCGTCGAACACCAGCTCGGCGTTGGGGATCTCACCCTGCCCCATGGCGATCAGGTCGCCGCCGGCGCAGAACATCCCCGGCGTCGAGGAGATCAGCACCACGCTGCGCACGTCCGGATCCGCCTCGGCGACGTCCAGCGCGTCCCGCAGCGCCGCCGTCAGCGCCCGGTTGAGGGCGTTGCGCCGCTCCGGCCGGTTGAGGCGCAGGAGCATGGCGTCCGCCCGGCGCTCGATCAGGATCTCCTGCGCCATCCGGCAAGCTCGGGCCTCAGCCCTTCATGGGCAGCTCGACCGTGGCCGAACCCACGGTGCTGCGGTCGCCGCGGTTGTTGGTGATCCAGAGGCCCAGGTCGACCAAGGCCTTGCCGTCCTCCTTGCGCTTGCCGGTGACCTTGCCGGTGCACCAGCTGAGGTCGCCCGTCAGCACCGGCGCGCGCAGTTGCACGACCAGCTCATGCAGCACCGCGTCGTCGCCCATCCAGTCGGTGACCAGGTGGGACAGGTTGTCGTAGCGCATCGGCCCCTCGTCATACGGCCGCGGGATGCCGCTGTTCTGGGCGAAGTAGTCGTCCCAATGCGCCGCGGTCCACTCGTCCTCGACGTTGGTCTCGGGATTCACCAGCCGGGCCGCGGGATTGGCCTTCAGCTGCAGGTGCTTGACCCGGTTCGTGTAGTAGACCGCCCCCTGGCCCAGGAAGTAGGCCACGATGTCGGTGATGGTCAGCGGGCCCTTGGCGAGCGTGATCAGGTCGTCGCCGATCTCGGTGTCTTCCCAATAGCGCGGCTTGTCACCCTGCCGCTGGCCGCGCTCGCGGTCGTAGTGGCTGTCGAGGGCGCTCATCTCGGCGTCGGTGTATTTGGACTGGGGGATGTCCAGGTACTTGCGGCTTTCCCGCGCCTTGCCGCGCTCCATGCGGATGACGGACTCATAGGCCGTGCACACCACCTCGTCGTTCTGGTTCCAGAAGGTGGTCTTGTTGACCAGCTCCAGCGAGCGGCCGGCCATCCGGCTCTGGCGCTCGATGACGTCGTGCGGCGCGCTCTGCGCCCGGATCCGGTCGCCCAGGCGGATCGGCTTCTCGCAGACCAGCCGCATGCCGGAGATCATCGCGAACACGCCCTTCAGCACGTCCTCGCCCATGAAGGTGATGCGCAGGTTGTCCGGGTCGGTCACCGAGACCGGGTTCTGCCCGTAGCCGCGCAGCAGCATGCGCGGCGGGGCGATGACCCCGCCCCAGCGGGTCTTCTTGGCGTAGGCCTCGTCCCAGAAGATCGGGTTGTCGTCGCCCACGGCGGCCAGATAGCGGATGATCGCATCGCTGCTGTAGGGATCGCTGGGCGGGGTCATGGGCCCCGGCTTGCCGATCCGCGAGCGGAGCGTCGCGATCGCCTCGTCGGTGATTGTGCCAAAGCGCCAGTCTTCGCCGGCCGTCGCTGCGTCTTCCATCTGGATCCCTCCTGTTGGGCGGCCCCTGCCGCCGAGGCGGCGGGGCGCGCTGTTGTGGGTTGCGGGCGCTGAGCCTTAGCCGGAGACCTGCACGAGGCTGTTCATCTGCGGATTTCCGTCGCAGCAGGCCATGAACTTCGGCAGGGCCTCCTGGAAGTATTCCGTCTGGCCGTGCGCCTTGCGGTCGTCGTCCGACGCGTACTGCTCGATCATGAGGTACTGGGTCGGGTCCTTTTTGCTCTTGGTCAGCGTGTAGACCAGGGTGGTCGGCTCGCGCTCGCGAACCTTCTGCACGAGGTCGTTCATCACGCCTTCGAACTCCGATTGCTTTCCGTCCTGGACCTTGAAGGTCGCGATCAGCCAGCTCATTGCATCTCCGTTTGGATTGAGGGCCCGCCTCGGCGGAACCCGTTTGGTTTGCAGTCAGGGCGCGACCGAAGCAGCGCCCGGGGAATTTGTCAGATCGTGCCGACCGGCGTCACCGGCGAACCGACGGCGCCCGGCAGGCGCAGCGGCGGCGCCGTCAGCAGGAAGGCATGGCGCTTGCGCTGCCGAAGCGCCACGGCCAGCGGCGTGAGCCACCAGTACTCCGCCAGCGGCAGGCCCAGCTTGAAAAGGCAGTGCTCGTGCAGCGGCATGAGCATCCGCGTCTCGCCCTCGGGGATCCGCCGAAAGGTCTCCACCGCCGCGGTGTCGGCGGCGATCGCGGCGATGCCGCTGTCGGTGATCCACTGCAGCAGCTTCTGGTCCAGACCGTCGAGCTCGGCGCCCAGGGTCCGCAACACCTTGCTGTCATAGACACCGTTCATCTGCATCAGCGTGTCGGTATAGCCGGTGTGCAGGCAGATGATGTCGCCGGGTGTGATCTCGATCTTGTCCGTCTCGAGCACCTGCATCAGGTCGGCGTAGCTGACCGCCCGCCGTCCCGGCCCGAAATGCCGGTGGAAGTCGATCATCACCCCGCGCGTCTGGATGCAGGTGGCGGCCATCTTCTCGATGCCCAGCCGCTCCGCGCCGCCCTCGCCGTGATTGTGCACGTCGGCGTGAGCGCGCCAGCCGTTGTAGTAGATCATCTCCGCCTTGCCATCGCCGTCGGCGTCGAAGAAGGCGCCGGCGTGGCACAGCCCGTCCCACTGGGTGGAGCACTGCAACGCCATGGTGACGGCGTCGTCGCAGATCACGTCCGTCGCGCCCGGATAGCTGTCGGACATCGGCGCGTTCATGCGTGGATGGTCGTGGCCGCCGGTGGCGAACAGCTTCGGTCCCATGCGGTTGGCGTTGCCGCCCGGCACGTTGAGCGGCAGCGACAGGCAGAAGGCCAGCCCCTCCTTCACCTCGGCCGCCGCCTCGCGGACCTTGACGGGCGTGATCAGGTTCAGCCGGCCGATCTCGTCGTCGTCGCCGAATTCGCCCCAGTTGGAGCCTTCCGGGCGGTGCTTCCACCGCTTCGAGCTGATCTTGGCGTCCATGGCTTCAACCTTTCCGCGGCAGGGCCACCACGGCGCGGCCACGGGCAGTGACCTCGCCGAGCTGGTTGGTGGTGGAGACGTCCAGCGCTACCGTGCCCGCCTCGTCGTCGGCCTGCACCACCTCGGCGTTCACCAGGCTCAGGTCGTTCAGGATGTTCGGACGAAGGAGGCGGATCTCCATCTCCCTGAGCTGGCCGTGATCGCCCATCCAGTCGGTGACGGCGTGCGCCATCCAGGAGAAGCGCTGGTTGCCGAAGTCGTAGCCGTCGGGATAGCCGCTCATCTTGGCGAAGGCCGGCTCCCAGTGCGGCGACTCCCAGTTGTCCACCACGCCGGTCTCTGGATTGATCATGCGGATGCCAGGGGTCTTGTCGAGGATGCTGTAGAGCATCCGGTTGGGGGCGTTGTAGGAGCTGCCCTGGCCGATCAGGAAGCCGATCAGGTTGTTGATCGTCAGCGGCCCCTTCATCAGCGTCGGGGCCTTCTCGCCGACCCGGGTGTCCTCGTAGTAGCGCGGCCGGTCGCCCCGGCGCTGCGCCGCCTCCTGGCGATAGTGCTGCTCGATGCGCTGGCGGTCGGCTTCGCTGTAGTTCGCCAGCGGCCGGTCGAGGTACTTGCCGCGCGAGCGCACCTCGCCGCGCTCGAAGCGCTTGATGGTGGAGAAGCGCTCGGCCACCAGCTCGCCGCCGGCCGTGCGGTACTCCACCCCCATCACCTGGGTCGCCGAGCGGCCGCCGAAGCGTCCGTTCTCGTGCAGGGTGAGCTCGGTCAGGCCGCCTTCGCCAAGGATCGTCTCATCGAGCCGCACCGGGCGATGCCAGACCCAGCGCTCGCCGGCCCACAGGCCCAGCACGCCCGGAAGCACCATCTCCTCGACCTCGTCGGCTTCCAGCAGCGGGCCGTTGGCGTGGCTGTAGAGATAGGTGGGCGGCGCGCTGAGGCCGCCGAGCGGCGACCTCGCGGCATAGGCCTCGTCCCACCACAGCGGATTGTCGTCGCCGATCCCGTGGGCCCAGTGCCAGATGTTGTCCCGGGTGGCGACGTGGTTCCACTGCTTGATCGGCTTCATCTGGCCAAGCGTCGCGCGCGCCGGCGCCAGGGCCTCGTCGGTGATCCTGGCTTCCTGCCATTCCTCGCCGCGCGTGATGGTCTGCGCCTCGGACATCTGCCTTCCTCCCTTTCCGACCCTGCTTCGCCGCTTGGGCGGGCGGGCCCTAATCTGTCCGGTCCGCCCGGAACCACTCGGGGAGGTCCTCGTCCCGCGCCCCGCCGCTCCAGAGCTGCGAGCCGCCGTCGACCCGCAGGATCTCGCCGGTAATGTACTTTCCGCTGTCCGCGCTCAGGAAGATGATCGCCTGAGCCATGTCCATGGTGTCGCCCATGCGGCGCATGGGATTGCCGTTGGGCAGCCGCCGCTCGTGCTCCTCGCTGTAGCGGCCGATGCCGTCGGACAGGATCGCACCGGGCGCGACGCAGTTCACTCGGATCTGATAGGGCGCCCATTCCACCGCGATCGACTTGGAGACCGCCACCACCCCGCCCCGCGCCGCGGCGGTGTGCACCACCGAGGGCAGGCCGCGGTCGATGACCGAGATGATGTTGACGATGTTGCCCGGCAGGCCGCTGTCGCGCCAGCGCCGCCCGCAGGCCTGCATCATCCACCAGTGGCCGTTCAGATTGGTGTCGACCACGGCCAGCCAGCCCTTCGGCGAATAGTCCATGGACGGCTGGATGAACTGGCCGCCGGCGCTGTTCACCAGGGTGTCCAGCCGGCCGAAGCGCTCCCAGGTCTCGTCGACCAGCTCGGCGACCTTCTCCGGCTCGCGGATGCTCATCGCCTTCCAGCCCACCTCGCGCCCGAGCCGCTGGCCGATGCCGTCGGCGGTCTCGCGCAGCATCTCCTCGCGCCGCCCGCAGATCATCACCTGGGCGCCCAGCCGCGCGGCGAGATAGGCGGTGGCGCGGCCGATGCCGCTGCCGCCGCCGGGGATCAGGAACACGTGGCCGTCGAGAATCCCGTCGCGGTAGACGGTCTCGGCGGTAGCCAGCTCGTCGTCGGTCAGGCCGAGCCGGCGTTGCGGGCGTTGTCGAGGTGTCGGGGGCAGGAAGGACATCTGGGCCTCCGGGCGCGGCAGCGCGCCCTACTCCGCCGGCGTCGCGGCGGCGGCCCGCAACTGCGCGCGCAGGTCCGCCTTCTTGATCTTGCCCGACGGCGTGCGGGGAAAGTCGTCGGGGAGCACGATCACCCGCTCCGGCGTCTTCTGCCGGGTGACGCCGAGGCCGCGGAAGTAGGCGGTCACGCTCTCAAGGGTGATGTCCGCCTCCGGCGCGGCCAGGACGTAGACGCAGA
>JAQGIJ010000078.1 GCA_028291285.1 Phenylobacterium sp.
CCCACGCGTTACTCACCCGTCCGCCACTCACCCGAAGGTGCGTTCGACTTGCATGTGTTAGGCCTGCCGCCAGCGTTCGCTCTGAGCCAGGATCAAACTCTCAGGTTGAGTTAGGACACCTGACCAACGTCACCTACCCCTCAACGGAGCAGGCTGGCTTTAGTCTGCGTAGTTCTTGACGAGTTCCCACAAATCGTGGCCCGACCCCGAAAGGTCGAACCATATTCATGGTGTCTTCAAGAGACCGCAGTCACAGTCAGTAATCCATGACGAGCCTAAAGCTCGTCGCCAGACCACCGCCGCCTGCGTTTCTCTTTCCAATCTACAATGTCAAAGACCTGATCGACTGTCCGTCGATCCCGCTGTTTTTCGCCGGCGGCCGGCGGAGGCGGCTATCTAGTGGCCGGCCCCTAAGGTGTCAATCGGTCGTTTCCGACTTTTTCGCGCCGCCGTCCAAACCTGGATTTGGGCGCAAAAACTGCTGCGGGCCGCCGAGGGGCTTCCCTCATAAGTCCGGAGCGATTCGATTGAGGCTCGGGAAAATACCCATCAGCGCGTGAAAATCAAGCACCTTTTGGCGCCATCCTTCCCCTGCGACGTGTCCCGCCCCGAGCGGGACGCGGCTTCTAGGCCCGCGCCCCCTGCGAGTCAACCGCCAAGACGCCCCGCGCGAGGCCCGCATCCGCGCCCGGCCCCTCGCCTCGCGGCGCTGGGATGCCTATTCAGGGGGGTTCAAGGAGTCGAGGCCCCACACAGATGCTGTCGCAGAAAGCCCGTTACGCGCTGCGCGCCCTGGTCGAGCTGGCCCGCGCCGACGGCGCCCAGCTCACCTCGGGCGAGCTCTCCGTGCGGGCGGATGCGCCGCGCAAGTTCCTGGAGGCCATCCTGCTTGAGCTGTCGCGCAACCACCTGGTGATCAGCCGGCGCGGCAAGTTCGGCGGCTACACCCTGGCCCGGCTGCCGAAGGAGATCAGCTTCGCCGAGGTGATCCGGGTGATCGACGGGCCGCTGGCGCTGGCGCCTTGCGTCAGCCCCAGGCTCGGCTTCCGCAAGTGCGACGACTGCCCCGACGATCCCAAGCTCTGCGCGCTGCGCGAGGCGCTCCGTCGCGCGCGCGACGCCACCGCCCAGGTGCTGGAGGGCTACAGCCTGGCCGACGCCGCCGGCTCCGGCGGGGCGCTCGAGGTCCTGGGCTCGGTCGCCTGAGCCCGCCGCCCGCAACGGAACGGGCGGGGAAGGCCTTGCTACCCCGCCCTCACCGGCTGGCGGCCGGCGTCCAGCCCTCCATCGGAGGGGATCTTCAGCTCGCGGCGATGTAGGACTTCAGCCCCTCCGCCTCGGCTTCGACTTCGGAGATCTTCGACTTCACCAGGTCGCCGATGGAGACCAGGCCCACCAGGCGCCGGTCCTTCTGGCACACCGGCAGGTGGCGGATGCGTCGGTCGGTCATACGGCTGAGCAGGGAATCCACCGTCTCGCCGGGCTCGGCGAACAGGACGTCGTGAGTCATGCAGCTGGAGACCGGCTCGGAAAGCCCCTGGGGCCCTTTCTCGGCCACCACGCGGACGATGTCGCGCTCCGAGACGATGCCGGCCACCTGGCCCGCCTCCATCACCACCAGGGCGCCGACGCCCCGGGCGTGCAGCAGGCCGGCGACGGCGGAGATAGCTTCGGAAGGGCTGGTGGTGAACACCGTGTCTCCCTTCCGCTTGAGGATCTGCGACACGAGCATGTCCGTTGTCCGTCCGTTTCACGGGCGAACAGCGTTGCGCAGATTCAATGTCTGATCAACGCACGCAGACGTGAGGCGCGGCGGCGAGCTTAGCGGCGGGCCAGGAGCGCGAAGGGCCCGATCAGCAGCACGCCCGCCAGGAAGCCGGCCAGGTGCGCCTCCCAGGCCACCGTCGCGCCGGCTGCGCCGGGGGTGAAGCCGCTGCCCAGAGCGCCGATCAGCACATTGACGATGATCCAGGCGCCGCCCATGCCGATGACCGCGGAGGAGAAGATGCGCCCGACCCGTCCGCGGCCGTCGATCAGCCGCGCGGCCGCCCCCATCAGCCCCGAGACCGCGCCCGAGGCGCCCACCAGCGGCGTCGCCTGCGAGGGATGGACCGCGGCGTAGCCCAGGCTCGAGAGCGCCCCGCAGAGAAGGTAGAAGATGAAGAAGACGGCGACGCCCGGCCCGCGCTCGCCGAAGAACCGGGCGACCGGCGTGGCGAAGGCCAGCGCGAAGGCGGCGTTGGTCAGCGCGTGGCCCCAGCCGCCGTGCACGAAGAGCGCGGTGAGCAGGGTGAACCAGCGCCCCTGCGCCAGCGCCTGCGGCGAGAAGGCGAAGGCCTCCACCACCGTGTCCATCGCAAACCGGGTCTGCAGGGCGTAGGCGCCGACGATCAGCGCCACCAGGACGATCGCCGCCGGCGGCGCGTTGAACACCGGCTCGCGCGCCGGGCGGCGCTCCGGCGCAGGCCCGTCGGGTGACCCGCGTCGCGGATCGTTGGAGGTGTCCTGGAAGGCGGCGGCGGGCATCGCCCCCATGTAGGCGCTCTGACCGGCTCCTGCGAGAGTCCGCCGCGATCTCGCCTTGCCGGCGCCATCGCGTGCGGCGATGTTCGGCGCACATGCGCTTTCCGAGTCCGGGACACCTCCACCCATGATCCGTATCTTCCGGGCCGGCGCGGCGCTCGCCGCCGCCCTGCTCGTCGCCGCCGGCTCCGCCCTCGCGGCCGGCCACGGCGCGCGGCCGCACGCCATCAAGCCCGCCGTCAATCCCGGCGGCGGCGCCGACGCCCTGCGCCCCGGCGAGTGGCCGCAGGCGCGCTCCGACCTGAAGGCCGACCCCGACATCCGCTTCGGCGCCCTGCCCAACGGCATGCGATACGCCATCAAGCGCCAGACGATCCCGCCCGGCCAGGCGGCGCTGCGGCTGTGGGTCGGCTCGGGCTCGCTGCAGGAGACCGACGCCCAGCAGGGCCTCGCCCACTTCCTCGAGCACATGGCCTTCAACGGCTCCAAGGCCGTCAAGGAAGGCGAGATGATCAAGATCCTCGAGCGGCTGGGCCTGGCCTTCGGGCCGGACACCAACGCCTCGACCGGCTTCGACGAGACGGTCTACAAGCTCGACCTGCCGCGCGCCAACGCCGAGACGCTGGACACCTCGCTGATGCTGCTGCGCGAGACGGCGGGCAACCTGACCATCGCGCCGGACGCCGTCGACCGCGAGCGCGGCGTGGTGCTCTCCGAGGAGCGGGCGCGCGACACCCCCGGCTATCGCATCACCAAGGCGCGCCTGAGCTACTACCTCGAGGGCCAGCGTCTGCCGGACCGCCTGCCGATCGGCAAGGTTCCGGTGCTGAAGGCCGCGCCGGCCTCGGAGATCGCCGACTTCTACCGGGGCTACTACAGGCCCGAGCGCGCCGTGCTGGTGGCGGTGGGCGACTTCGACCCCGCGGCCATGGAGGCGAAGATCCGCGCCCGCTTCAGCGACTGGCGGCCGGCTGCTCCGGTGCGGCCGGATCCCCCGCTGGGGGCGGTGAAGCCGCGGGGCTCCGAAGCCAAGCTCGTCGTCGAGCCCGGCTCCCCGCTCAGCCTGCAGCTCGCCTGGACCGCGCCGCCGGACCTGGCGCCCGACACCCAGGCCAAGGAGCGGCGCGAGCTGGTCGACCAACTGGGCTTCGCGGTGCTCAACCGTCGCTTCTCGGCGCTGGCCCGCGCGGCCTCGCCGCCGTTCATCGGCGCCTCGTCCGGCAAGTACGACCAGAACCGGTCGGCCGAAATCACCCTCGTCAACGTGGTCGCCGAGACCGCGCGCTGGCGCGAGGCGCTGGCGGCGGCCGACCTGGAGCAGCGCCGCGCCGCCCAGTTCGGCGTGCGCCAGGACGAGCTCGACCGCGAGATCGTCGAGATCCGCGCGCGGCTGAAGGCCGCCGCCGAGGGCGCGGCCACGCGGCGGCCCGGAGACATCGCCGACGACGTGGTGGGAACCCTCCCCGACCGCGACGTGGTGACCAGCCCGGCCGAGGACCTCGCGCAGTTCGAGGCGGCGGTGAAAGGGCTCAAGGCGGCCGAGGTCTCAGCCGCCCTGAAGCGCAGCTTCGGAGCCTCCGGCCCTCTGCTCTTCGTGGCCTCGCCGCAGCCGATCGAGGGCGGCGAGACGACGCTGATCTCGGCGCTCGACGCCGCGCGCAAGGTGGCGGTGACGCCCCCCGCGGCGCCGGCGCAGATCGCCTGGCCGTATGCGAGCTTCGGCCCGCCCGGCAAGGTCGCCGAACGGAGCGTCGTCTCCGATCTCGGCGTCATCATGGTGCGCTTCGAGAACGGCGTGCGCCTGACCATCAAGCCCACCACCTTCCGCGACGACGAGGCGCTGGTGCGGGTGAACGTCGGCCGCGGCATGCTCGACCTGCCCGCCGACAGGCAGGCCGCCACCTGGGCCGGCAACGCCTTCGTCGAGGGCGGCCTGAAGAAGATCGCCAACGAGGACATGGAGCGGGTGCTGGCCGACAAGGTCTATGGCGCGCGCTTCGCGGCGACCGACGAGGCCTTCGTGCTCTCCGGCGGCACCCGCACCGAGGACCTGCCCACCGAGCTGCAGGTGCTGGCGGGCTACGCCTCCGATCCCGGCTGGCGGCCGGAGGCCTTCCAGCGGCTGAAGGCCAGCGGCGCCACCGTCCACGACCAGTACGAGGCGACCGACTCCGGGGTGCTGTCGCGCGACCTCGGCGGCCTGCTGCACGCCGGCGACAAGCGCTGGACCTTCCCGTCCCGCGAGATGATCGCGGGCGCCAGGCTGGAGGACCTGGAGGGCCAGGTCGGTCCCGAGCTCGCCAAGGGTGCGATCGAAATGGTGGTGGTGGGCGACGTCAAGCCCGAGGCGGTGATCGCCCAGGTCGCGGCGACCTTCGGCGCCCTGCCCCCGCGCCCGGATGCTGCGCCGCTCAGCCCCGCGCAGCGCCAGACCGGCTTCCCCGCGCCCAACGCCGAGCCGCTGGTGCTGACGCACAAGGGCCGCGCCGACCAGGCGATCGGCTACGTCGCCTGGCCCACGGAGGACATGTGGGCCGACCGGCGGCGGGTCTGGGCCACGGCCGTGCTGGGCGAGGTGCTGCGCACGCGGCTGACCGAGCAGGTGCGCGAGGCCGAGGGCGCGACCTACAGCCCCTCGGTGTCCTATTCGCACAGCCTGGTCTGGACCGGCTGGGGCTACACCGCCGCCAGCGTCGAGGTGCCCCCCGAGAAGCTGCAGGCCTTCTTCGACGACGTGAAGAAGATCACCGCGGACCTGCGCGACCATCCGGTGAGCGACGACGAGCTGGCTCGCGCCAAGCAGCCGCGCGTCCAGGGCATCCAGCGGGCGCAGGTGACGAACCAGTACTGGCTGGCCGAGTTGGCCGGGGCGCAGTCCGATCCGCGCCGGCTCGACCTGGTGCGCCAGATCGTGCCCGGCACCGCCGCGGTCACCGCCGCCGACGTGCAGCAGGCCGCGCAGATGTTCCTGCGCGAGGACAAGGCCTTCCACCTGGTGGTGCGGCCGCGAGGGAGCTGAGCGGCCTCTGTCCCAGTCCGGGACATCGCGGGCCTGGCGCCGCAATCGCTGCAAGCCTCGTGCGGCCATCGCCGGCCGCGCGAGGCGGCCTTCATGTTCCACGCCAATACGCAGCGGCTGATCGACTACTGGACGGCGCGGGCCGAGTTCGGTCGCGCGCCCGCGCGCTCGGCGATCGATCCCGGCGACTTCCGCCAGCTGATGACGCAGACCTTCATCCTGGGGCGGGACGGCCGCGGACTTTATCCGGTCCGGCTGGCCGGCGGCCTGGTGGGCGACCTGCACCGGCGCGACCTGCGCGGGGTGAACGGGCTTTCCCTCTGGTCCGAGCGCGACCGGCTGCGGCTGCAGACCGCCCTCGAGGAGATCCGCCGCCGCCCCGAGCCGCTGGTCGCCCTGGCCGAGGTGCTGAGCGAGGGGGCGAGCCTATCCATGGAGGTGCTGTTCGCGCCGCTCTCCGCGCCCGACGGCGGGACGGAGCGCTTCCTGGGCCTCTACCAGCCGCTGTCGATGGTCGCGCGCCTGCAGGGACGCCCGGCGCTCGAGCTCTCGGTGCGCGCGCTGCGCCGCCCCGGCGCGGCGAACGAGGAGGCCCAGCCGCTGCGCCTGGCCACCCTCCACGGCCGCCGGATCGCCTAACCCCTCCCGAGCGCGCAAGCACCGCTGGACCAGCACCTCTACGCCCACCGCCACCTCGTCGAGTGCCGCTTCAGCAAGCTCAAGCAGTTCCGGCGCGTCGCCACCCGCTTCGCGAAGACCGCCCGGAACTATCTGGCCGTGGTCACGCTCGCGGCCATCGTCCTGTGGCCGCGGTAAATGTCCACAGCGCCGGGCTGATCTCCAGACCCGGCCTTTTGGCCAGGACGGGATCAGGACGTCCTTCAACTCCACGGAGAGGACCTTGACGCCCCAAGGCTGGCTGCGCTCGTCGATGATCCTTCCCAGGTCCGTGCTGAACTTCTCGCGGCCTTCGAGCATTTCGGCCAGCATGGTCTTGCCGATTACGTCGCGCAGCGCGGTCTGAAGCTGAGCCAGCCTCAGCCGAGCCGCGGCGCTGTACGAAGATCATCCGCCATATCAGACCCCAGGTTATAGACGAGTCTATCACGCTTTATTGAGTCCATGTCCACGTAGAAAGAATGGCACAAGCGCCGCGACCGTCTGCAAGCGGCGCCATACTTTCTGAATACAATCGCCGCTAAATCAGTCTCTACCAACGGCGCCAAAAGTGCTGCGTATTGACGCTTCAGGTGATCGAGATGGCTCAAGACATGCTCATGAGACGCAACGTAGCAATCCTCGTCACCGACGGCTGCGGATCAGGTTGGTCTCGTGGGGGCGAGACGAAACACAAGATGGGATTTCTAGGATCGATTTCGCTTTGCCTCTGTCTCGTTGTGTTGTCCGCATCTCCATGCCGCGCGCAGGGCAGTAGGCTCAAGTACGAGGTGGATCCCACTTGGCCAAAGCCATTGCCCGAGAATTGGGTCACCGGCCAGGTAAGCGGCGTCTGCGTGGACAGCCAGGATCACGTGTTCATCGTCAATCGGGACGACATGACGGACAAGGAGGCTGAAGTCTCAAGGCAGGCTCCGCCGTTCATCGAGTTCGATGCCGACGGCAAGGTCGTGAACGGCTTCGGCGACTGGAGGACGGTTCCGAATACGACCCACGGCTGCACCATCGACAACGAAGGCAATTTCTGGACCGCGGGCAACGGCGACGGCATCATTCAAAAATATAGTCATGATGGAAAATTAATGATGCAGATCGGGACGCGAGGTGTTGTCGATACTTCTGACGGTACTCTCAAGGGACGTTCGCTGAACTCGAGCCAAACGCAGCTCGATATGCCTTCCGACATCGCAATCGATCCGGCAAATGGAGATGTCTATGTAGCCGATGGATACGGCAACAGTCGCATCGTTGTGTTCGACCGGGGCGGAAGATTTCTGAGGCAATGGGGACGTCAGGGAACAAGACAGGAAGCGGAGGCGGGTATTGGCGGCGCTTTCATGCAGGTGGTGCACTCTGTAGCTCTCAGCAACGACGGCCTCGTGTACGTTTGCGATCGGCAAGGCGATCGGATTCAGATCTTCGATAGAATGGGACACTTTAGAAAAAATATCTGGATCAGGAGAGGGCGCAGCCTCCCCGATACTTGGGGCACCACCTGGTGGATCAGATTTTCTGCCGACCACGAACAGAAGTACATGTACGTGGCCGATGGCGGCGACGAACAGGTGAAGATTCTCGATCGGACCAATGGCGAAATTCTCTCCAGCTTTGGTCGGCCTGGCCATCAGCTCGGCGAATTCACCCACGCCCATACGCTGGCTGTCGATTCCAAGGACAACGTCTACGTGGCTGAGACTGACTGGGGTCGAAGGGTGCAGAAGTTCAAGCCGGTAAGCCGCTGATCTGAGGCCGCCGAGTAATGGCGGATGTTCGCTAAGGCGCAGGCCGGGTGAGCGTGGAGCGGGATGAGCATGGCGAGTTTGCGGAGGTTCTGGGCGGTGGCGGCCAGAAGGTATTCGTCTCGGGCGCCGCAGGGCCCGCTTAGGCGCAGCCGGTCGAGCCCTAGCTAGAGCCCTTTAGCGTCAGGTGGAAATCGCCTGACCGCCCGAAAGGGCCTCTAGGCCGCGGCCAGGCCGTCCTCGTAGATCGGCGCCGCCTCGGGGGCCAGGGCGGGCTTGCCGCGGATCACGTCGGCGATCTTCTCGGCGATCATGATGGTGGGGGCGTTGGTGTTGCCGCCGATCAGGGTCGGCATGACCGAGGCGTCCACCACCCGCAGTCCCGCGATCCCGCGCACCTTCAGCTGCGGGTCCACCACCGCCTGCGGATCGTCGGCCGCGCCCATCCGGCAGGTCCCCACCGGGTGGTAGATCGTCTCGCCGCAGCGGCGGATCCAGGCGTCGATCTCGGCGTCGGTGCGCACCGCCTCGCCCGGCGCGAACTCCGCGCCACGGTAGGGGTCGAGCGCGGCCTGCGCGGCCACCTCGCGCATCATCTTCACCCCTTCGCGCAGCGCGCGGCGGTCCTCCTCGGCGGCGAGGTAGTTGGCGAAGATCGCCGGGTCGGCGAACGGGTCGGCCGAGCGCAGGCCGATCCTTCCACGACTCTCGGGCCGCAGCTGGCAGACGTGGAAGGTGAAGCCGTCCTTGGTCACCTGCAGCTTGCCGTGGTCCTGCATGATGGCGAGCACGGCGTGGACCTGCAGGTCCGGCCGGTCGAGCTCGGGCCGCGAACGCAGGAAGGCGCCCGATTCCAGGAAGTTCTGCCGCCCCGGACCCTGGCCGCGGACCGCATAGTTCAGACCAACCGCCAGCATCCCCAGGCCCTTCCTCATGGAATAGGCGGTGATCGGCTGCGGGCATTCCCAGGAGAGGGCGACGTCCAGGTGGTCCTGCAGGTTGGCGCCCACGCCGGGGAGCTCGTGGCGCG
>JAQGIJ010000094.1 GCA_028291285.1 Phenylobacterium sp.
GGTGGACCGGGCTGGAGCTGGACTACGGCCTGACCGACGCCGGCGCCAAGGTCGCGGTCATGGACGCCGAGCGCTACGAGCGGCTGGCCGAGCACCTGCCCAACTGCCGCGAGCTGAAGCGCGTCTATGTCAGCCGCGCCAGCGAGGAGATCGCCCACCCGCAGGTCACGCTGCTGGAGAGCGTGCTGGGCGGGCCGAACGACTGGAAGAACCTGCCCGACCAGCCGCCGCCCGCGGTCGAGATCGGCCCCGAGGATCCGGTGACCATCTTCTACACCTCCGGCACGACGGGGAAGCCGAAGGGGGCGCTGGGCGGGCACCGCGCCCTCAACTGCAACATCTTCACGGCCATGGCCGCGGCGGCGCGGATCTTCCTGCGTCGTGGCGAGGCGCCCCCGGCGCCGGACCCCGGCGCGCCGCAACGCGTCAGCTTGATCAGCGTGCCCTTCTTCCACGTGACCGGCTGCATCGCGGCGCTCAATCCCAGCGTCTTCGCCGGGAACAAGCTGGTGATGATGCACAAGTGGGACGTGGTCCGCGCCTTCGAGCTGATTGAGCGCGAGAAGATCAACCAGGCGGGCGGGGTGCCGACCATCGCCTGGCAGATCCTGGAGCACCCGGCGCGGACGGACTACGACCTCTCCTCGCTGGACGCCCTGGCCTACGGCGGCGCGCCCGCGGCCCCGGAGCTGGTGCGGCGGCTGAAGGAGACCTTCCCCAACCTGCAAGCCGCCCAGGGCTGGGGCATGACCGAGACCACCGGCACGGTCACCTCCAACGGCGGCGAGGACTACCTCAACCGGCCGGACAGCTGCGGACCCGCCGTCATGGTCTGCGAGCTGCAGATCCGCGACGCCGACGACGGGCGCACCGTCTTCCCGGCGGGCCAGGTGGGCGAGCTGTGGTCGAAGGGGCCGATGAACGCCTTCGGCTACTGGAACAAGCCCGAGCCCAGCGCCCAGACCTTCGTCGACGGCTGGGTGCGCACCGGCGACCTGGCGCGCCTCGACGAGGAGGGCTTCTGCTTCATCATCGACCGGGCCAAGGACATGCTGATCCGCGGCGGCGAGAACATCTACTGCGTCGAGGTGGAGAACGCGCTCTACGACCACCCGGCGGTGATGGACGCCGCGGTGGTGGGCGTGCCGCATCGGACGCTCGGCGAGGAGCCGGCCGCCGTGGTCACCCTGAAGCCCGGGACCCAGGCGACGGAAGACGAGCTGCGGGCCCACGTCGCCGAGCGACTGGCGGCGTTCAAGGTGCCGGTCCGCATCCGCTTCTGGACCGAGACCCTGCCGCGCAATCCCAACGGCAAGATTCTCAAGAGCGAGCTGCGCAAGCTGTTCGCCGAGGAACAGGCGCCGGCCTGACAGGCGCCTCGCGTGCCCCGCAAGCGCGCCGACGTCCTGCTGGTGGAGCGTGGGCTCTTCGAGAGCCGCGCCAAGGCCAGGGCGGCGATCGAGGCGGGCGGCGTCACCGCCGACGGCCGCCCGGTGGCCAAGGCCTCCGAGGCGGTCGACGAGGCCGCCAAGCTCGCGGCGACGGCGGCGCACCCGTGGGTCGGGCGTGGCGCCCTGAAGCTGGTGGGCGCGCTGGACGCCTGGCCGATCGCGGTGGCGGGACGCGTGGTGCTGGATGTCGGCGCCTCGACCGGCGGCTTCACCGAGGTCTGCCTGGCCCGCGGCGCGGCGCGCGTCTACGCGGTCGACGTCGGCCGCGGCCAGCTGCACCCGAAGCTCGCGGGCGATCCGCGGGTGGTGAGCCTGGAGGCGACGGACGCCCGGGCGCTCGACGCTGCCCGCATTCCGGAGCCGCCGCAGCTGATCGTCACCGACGTCAGCTTCATCAGCCTGGAGAAGGCCTTGCCCGCGGCGCTGGCGCTGGCCGCCGAGGGCGCGGACCTCGTCGCCCTGGTCAAGCCGCAGTTCGAGGTGGGCCCCGAGCGGGTGGGGAAGGGCGGCCTGGTCAAGGACGCGGCGGCCCGGGCCGCGGCGCTGGCCGGCGTCGCCGCCTTCCTCGAGCGCTCCGGCTGGCGCGTGCAGGCCAGCGCCGACAGCCCTATCGCAGGCGGCGACGGCGCGCGGGAGATCCTGCTGTGGGCGGTGAAGTCCGCGGTCCCTCCTGCGGAGGCCGCCTAGCTGCCCGCCGCGGGGCCTCGCCTGGGCCGGCGGACGGCTCTCACCTTGCCGCTGCTTCCGCCCCCGCAGAAGAACTGATCGCCGCCATTGGACTCGAGCCCCGACACGGCCACTCCGGGCGGCATCTCGACCCTCTCCAGGACCTTTCCCGTTTGAGGATCGACGCGCCTCAAGTCGCTCTCGTCGCCTTCCCAGGTGCCGTGCCAGAGCTCACCGTCGGTCCAGGTGACCCCGGTGACAAAGCGGTTGGACTGGATGGTGCGAAGGATAGCCCCGGTCTCAGGATCGATTTGATGGATCTTCCGGTCCCGATACTGCCCCACCCAGAGCGTCCCTTCGGCCCACGCGAGCCCTGAGTCCCCGCCGCCGCCCGGTGCCGGGATGGTGGCGAGCACACGGCCGGTCACCGGATCGATCCTCTGGATGCGATCCTCGGCGATCTGAA
>JAQGIJ010000111.1 GCA_028291285.1 Phenylobacterium sp.
ACGTGCGCGATCCCGCCAGCCTGGTGACCCTGCTGGCCAGCCTCAGCGCCAAGGCCGAGATCGCCCGGCGCGAGGGCGACGCGGTCTTCCTGACCGTCACCTCGTCCACCGAGATCTTCTCCGCCCAATTCGCCGGCTGCGACGCCAATGGGCGCAACTGCCAGGCGCTGCTGTTCGACCGCAAGGGCGACGTGGGCGCGCCGTCGCTGACGGAGCTCAACGGTTTCAACCAGACCTCGGTGATGTGCCGGCTCTACCAGGACAAGGGCGGCAAGCCGCACGTGGAGTATTCCGCCCTGCTGTTCCAGAGCGACGGTCGCGCGGAGCTGATCATGCACCTCAACGCCTGGCGCGGCTGCATCGGCGACTTCAACGCCTTCCAGAAGGACCCGGCAGGCTTCCTGGCGGGCGCGGCGTGAGCTGAAGCCTTCCCCTCAGTACACCACGTAGCCCCCATCCAGCACGATGCTGTCGCCGGTGTGGTGGCGCGAGGCGTCGGAGGCCAGGTAGACGGCGATGCCGCCGAAGTCCTCAGGCTCCAGCCATTCGCGGAACGGCACGCGGCCGATCACCTGCTGGTTGAACTTATCGCTCGCCTGCAGCGCGCCCGTCAGCTCGGAGCGCGTCCAGCCCGGCAGCAGCGCGTTGGCCCGGATGCCCCAGCGGGCGTGCTCGACCGCCACCCCGCGCGCCAGCGAGCAGACCGCCGCCTTGGCCGTGCCGTAGGCCTCGTTCTTCGCCGCCCCGTGGATCGCCGAGGTGGAAGAGACCACCACCAGCGAGCCGCCGGGATCGCCCGCCTGCGCCCGCGCCACCATGTGCTTGCAGGCCTCGCGCAGGGTGAAGAAGACCCCGTCCAGGTTCACCGCCATGACGCGGCGCCAGGTGTCGCTGGAGAACTCCGAGAACGACGGCGCCGTCATGCCGATGCCGGCGTTGGCGACGACATTGTCCAGCCGCCCCAGGGCGACGACCGCCTCGGCCATGCCGTCGATCACGGCCTGTTCGTCGGAAACGTCGACGATGCGCGAGAAGACCTTCCCGCCGTGGGCCTTCAGCGTCTCCTCCGCCGCGGCGGTCTTCGCCGGATTGGTGCCCCAGATCATCACGTCCGCGCCGGCCTGGGCGAGGCCCTCGGCCATGCCCAGGCCGATGCCGCCGTTGCCGCCGGTGACGAGCGCGGCCTTTCCCGTCAGGTCGAATGGCGTGTAGGCCATGCCCGGGCCCTCCCTTGCTTGTTGACGTGGTTCTCGTTGTGTCCGGCGCGGCGCGCGGTCAGCCCGCGGTCCAGCCGCCGTCGATGCTGAAGGACGCGCCGGTGGCCGAGGCGCCCATGTCGGAGACCAGGTAGAGCAGCAGCCCAGCCAGCTCGCCGTACTCGACGAAGCGCTTGTTCGGCTGGGCGGCGAGGATGACCTCCTCCATCACCCGGTCCTCGGGGATGCCGCGGGCCTTCGCCTGATCAGCGATCTGCGCTATCACCAGCGGCGTCTTCACATAGCCCGGGCAGATGGCGTTGACGGTGACGCCCTCGCGCGTGAGCTCCAGGGCGACGGTCTTGGTGAAGCCCAGGATGCCGTGCTTCGAGGCGACGTAGGCCGACTTGAACGGCGAGGCCACAAGGCCGTGCGCCGAGGCCAGGTTGACGATCCGCCCGCGGCCCTGGGCCTTCATGATCGGCACCGCCGCGCGGGTGGTGTGGAAGGCGCTCGTCAGGTTGATGGCGATGATCTGGTCCCACTTCTCGGGCGGGAAGTCCTCCACCGCCGCGACGTGCTGGACGCCGGCGTTGTTGAACAGGATGTCGAGCCGGCCGAACTCGCGCTGCGCGGTGGCCACCAGGTCGGCGATCTCGGCGGGCTTGGTCATGTCCGCGCCGTGGAAGAGGACGCGTACGCCCGTCTGCTTCTCCAGCGCCGCACGGTCGGCCTCGATCTGCGCCGGATCGCCCAGGCCGTTCAGCATCACGTTGACGCCTTCGCGGGCGAGCGCCTGGGCCATCGCCTGGCCGATGCCGCTGGTGGAGCCGGTGAGGATCGCGGCGTGGCCCTTCAGGCCGTAGTCGACGGGCATGTTCAGGTCTCCTTGCGGGCCGGGGCGCGGGCGGCGGCGACGGGGGGCGGCTGGGGTCGGACGAACGTGAACTCTTCCTCGGTCGAGAGCGAGGGGGCGAAGCGGTAGCCGGCGGAATCGAAGGCCTTCAGGTCCGCCGCCCGGTCGATGTGGTGGTCGATGGCGTAGCGCGCCAGGAGCCCGCGCGCCTTCTTGGCGAAGAAGGAGAGGATCCGCGCTTCGCCGTCCTTCTCCTCCAGGAACCGGCAGGCGAGCACCGGCAGCTTCAGCGCCTTGCGGTCGACGGCGCCGAAGTATTCGCCGCTGGCGCAGTTCACCAGGGTCTTGTCCTTGTGGCCCATGGCGGCCTCGTTGAGCGCCTCGGAGATCCGCGGCCCCCAGAACTCGTAGAGGCTCTTGCCGCGCCTGGTCTTCAGCTGCGTCCCCATCTCCAGCCGGTAGGGCTGGATGGCGTCGAGCGGGCGCAGCACACCGTAGAGGCCGGAGAGGATCCGCACGTGGTCCTGCGCCCAGGCCAGCGACTTCCGGTCCAGCTCGCGCGCCTTCAGCCCCGCATAGACGTCGCCGTTGAAGGCGAAGGCGGCCTGCAGCCCCTCCTCCGAGGCCGCATCGAAAGCCTGGAACCGCTCGCGGTTGAGCTTGGCCAGGTTGTCGGACAGCGACATCAGCCGCTTCAGCTCGCGCAGGGTGAGCTTGCGGGTGACCTTGGCCAGCTCGGCGGTCTGGTCGCCGAGCTGCGGCGTCGAAAGCCCCGCCCCCTCCGGCGCGTCCGTGAAATCGAGGGCCTTGGCGGGGGACAGCACGATCAGCATCGCTGCTCGTTTGCCGCTACGCTTCCCGCGGCGCAAGCGGCTGACGAGAGATTATGTCCCCGACTTTCGTTCGTCTGGTTCGTGGACGATTCCTTTCGGGCCTCTGCGCCCGCTAGAACAGCACCCGCGGGTTCATGATGCGCTTGGGGTCCAGCGCGCGGCGGATGGCCTGCAAAGCCTCCACCTCGACCGGGCTCTTGTAGCGCCGGGCCTCCTCGGTCTTCATCGCGCCCAGGCCGTGCTCGGCGGAGATCGAGCCGCCGAGCTTGGCCACGATGTCGTGCACCACCCGCGAGCCCGCGTCGCGCAGGGCGGCGTGCTCGGCGTCGGAGCCGCCGTCCGGACGCAGCACGTCGTAGTGGATGTTGCCGTCGCCGACATGGCCGAAGGCGGCGATGCGGGCGTCCGGGACCATCTTCCGCACCGCGGCGCTGGCCTCCTGCAGGAAGGCCGCGACCTGGCTCACCGGCACCGCGACGTCGTGCTTCCAGGTGGCGCCCTCGGGCTTCTGGGCCGGCGACTGGTTCTCGCGCAACGCCCAGATCGCCTTCGCCTGGGTCTCCGTCTGAGCCACCACCGCATCGACGATCAGCCCGTCCTCGAGCCCGCGTTCCAGAAAGCGCGTCATCGCCGCCTCGGAGGCGCCCCGCTCGCCGGAGCCGAACTCGGCCAGCACGTACCAGGGATGCGGCTCGGACAAGGGATCGCGGGCGCCCGGGATGTTCCTGAGCACGAAGTCGAAGCCCAGCCGGCCCATCAGCTCGAAGGCCTCGACTCCGCCGCCGGTCTCGTCCTTGGCCCGGCCAAGCAGGCGGATCGCCGCTTCGGGGGTCTCCACGCCGAGCAGCGCCACCGCCCGCGAGGCCATCACCGGGAAGAGCTTCAGGGTCGCGGCGGTGACCACGCCCAGCGTCCCCTCGGCGCCGATCAACAGCTGCTTGAGGTCATAGCCGGTGTTGTCCTTGCGCAGGCGCTTGAGCCCGTTCCAGACCTCGCCGTTCGGCAGCACGGCCTCCAGGCCCAGGACCAGGCTGCGGGCCATGCCGTAGCGCAGCACCTGGGTGCCGCCGGCATTGGTCGAGACGAAGCCGCCGACTGTCGCCGAGCCCTCGGACGCCAGGCCTAGCGGGAAGCGCCGCCGCACCTCGCCGGCCGCCTCGTGTACGGCGAAGAGGGTGACGCCGGCTTCGGCCACCAGCACCTCGTCGTCGACGTCGACCTCACGGATCCGGCGCATGCGCTCGGTGGAGAGCAGCACCTCGCCCTGCGGAATCTGGCCGCCCACCAGGCTGGTGTTGCCGCCCTGCGGCGTGATCGGCACGCCGGCCTCGCCGCAGATGCCCACCACCGCCGCCACGTCCGCCGTGGTCTTCGGCAGCGCCAGGAAGGGCGTCGTGCCCGTCCAGCGGTCGCGCCATTCCAGGAGCTTTGGCGCCAGCCGCTCCGGATCCTGGCTCCAGCCACCCTCGCCCAGCACCGCCTTGAGGCGGGAGAGGACGTCGGCGGGCACGGGCGCGGTCATGCGGCGAAGATAGTCCGTCTTGCGGGCGACGGGGACTCCCTTCACCCACGCTCGAGCTTCCTCTTGCCGCATCGCCGGGTGACCGGCGTTCACCTATTCCCGATTCGCCGGGGAAGAATTCGCCGCAGGGACGATGCCGTGAACTATCGTGTCTACAAGCTCAACCCAGCCGGCCGCATCGTCAGCGGCGAGTGGATCGAGGCCGCCACCGAGAGCGAGGCCCGCCGGATGGCTCACGCCCTGTGCGATGAGACCACGCCGAGCGTCGAGCTCTGGCAAGGCGCGCGGCAGCTGGCCGTCCTGCCCTGCAGCGACGACCAGGCGGCCGCCTGATCAGGGCTTCGCCGCCGGCGGCCCGAGGGCCAGGGTTGCGGAAAGCTTCAGGTCAGGAACTTCCTGAAAGCGCGCACGATGACGGCTGGGCCGTCTGCGGCTAGAGCTGCAACGCTCGAGCAATCTGCCGCAAAGGAGCCGCCCCGTGTCGGACGAGACCCCGCTCGCCGGATTTCCGCTGATCCACAGCTGGCGCGATCCGGGCCTGCCCGACCGCGGCGGCGGGCCGGGCTACGGGGCGATGATCGAGACCTTGCGCGATTTTTTGGACAAGCTCGCGGCCGCCAAGCCCGACGAGGCGACGATCCAGGCGCTCACCGACGACCTCGCCGGCTGGTCGAAGCGGCTG
>JAQGIJ010000114.1 GCA_028291285.1 Phenylobacterium sp.
ACAACACCGTGGGCCTGCTGTTCGCCCGGCGCGAGAACCCGGCCCTGGCCGACAAGATCGAGACCATCTGGACCTCGCCGCCGCTGCCGGAGTCCTCGATCCTGGTGCGCAAGGACCTCGATCCGGCGCTGAAGGAGAAGATCCGCCAGTTCTTCCTCACCTACGGCACGGGCGCCGGGGCCGAGGCCGACCGCCAGCGCCAGGTGCTGAAGGGACTGGCCTACGGCGGCTTCAGGCCCGCTGACGACAGCTACCTCGACCCGGTGCGCGAGATGGTGGCCGCCCAGGCGCTGGCCGAGGCGCGCAAGAGCGGCGACAAGGCCAAGATCGCCGCCGCCCAGGCCGACTTCGACAAGGTGCAGGCCGCCGCCGCCCAACGCCGCGCCGCCAATCCCGACGTCTGATGGCCGCAGCCGAGGCCCGCGAGGCCGCCGTCCCGCCGCCGCCGCGGCGCAGCCTGATCCAGCGCGCGCCCGATCTCCTGGTATGGGGCGGGGTGATCGCGCTGCTGCTGGTCAGCGCCGGCCCGGTGGAGATGGGCCATCTCGGCAAGCTCTTCACCAATTCCGCGAACATGCGCGAGTTCGGACAGCAGTTCCTGCATCCGGACTTCACCCACCTGGCGCTCTATGTCGCGCAGATGTGGCTCACCGTGCAGATCGCGCTCTGGGGCACGGTGCTGGCGGTGGTGCTGGCGATCCCCTTCGGGCTGGCTTGCGCGCGCAACCTGGCGCCGATCTGGCTGCAGCAGCCGATGCGGCTGGCGATGAACCTGCTGCGCTCGGTGCCCGACCTGGTGATCGGCACCCTGTTCATCGTGGCGGTGGGGCTGGGGCCGTTCGCGGGCGTCATGGCGCTGGCGCTCAACACCGGTGGCGTGCTCGCCAAGCTCTTCTCCGAGGCCGTCGAGTCCATCGACAAGGGCCCCGTCGAGGGGGTCCGCGCCACCGGGGCCACCCGGCTGCAGGAGGTGGTCTGGGCGGTGATCCCGCAGGTGGCGCCGCTGTGGACCTCCTACGCCCTGTACCGGTTCGAATCGAACGCCCGCTCGGCCACGGTGCTGGGCCTGATCGGCGCGGGCGGCATCGGCCAGCTGCTGTTCGACAGCCTCAACAGCTTCGCCTACAGCCAGGTGGCCGCCATCGCCGTGGTGATCGTCGTAGCGGTCTCGCTGATCGACCTGCTGTCCCAGGCCATGCGCAGCCGGCTGCTCTAGCTCAGCGCGCGAACACGCCGCGCGTCAGGCAGGAGAAGACCAGCCGGCCGGCCTCGTCCAGCAGGTCATGCTGGCAGATGACGATGCCCTTGCCCTCGCCCACCGGGTCCTTGGCCATGACCGTCATCCGACCGCGCAGCAGCTCGCCGACCGGCGGATTGCGCAGCCAGCGCAGGGCGTCGACCCCGAGCCGCTTGGTCTGCGGCCAGTCGGTGTGCGCCACCGCGTCCAGCTTGGCCCAGATCGCGTAGACCATGGCGTCCGGCGCGCCGCGCTCCACCGCCCAGCCCGGCGTGAAGGCGCCGACGAAGGCGTCCAGGTGCAAAGGCTCGACCGCGCAGGCGCCGAGGGACACGACTTGGCCGATCTGGATATCGTCGAACGCAGCAGGCACGGGTGGGAGACTCCTTGAACCAAAGCGCAGGTATTCGGGAATGATGGCTGCGCCGGTCGCGAAGTCGAGCGCCGCTTTGCGCAAGCGGGCGCGGACGCGCATATAGGGCGCGGTTTGGGCGTGCGCGCGAGGCGATGATGCGACTGTTGGCGGGCCTGCTGGTGGCTCTCGCGCTGGGCGTCGGCGCCGCCTCGGCCGCGCCGGTCGACGCCGGCCACCTCACCGCCGAGCTGGTCTCACAGGCGAAGGGCGTGGCGCCGGGCCAGACCGTCTGGCTGGCCGTGCGCCAGAAGATCCAGAAGGGCTGGCACACCTACTGGCGCAATCCCGGCGACGCGGGCGAGCCGATGCGGCTGGGCTGGAGCCTGCCGGCGGGCTGGCGGGCCGGCGACATCGTCTGGCCGACGCCGCACAAGCTGCCGGTCGGCCCGCTGATGGACTATGGCTACGAGGGCGAGGTGCTGCTGCCGATCCCCGTGACCGCGCCCGCCGCCGCCCGCCCGGGCGAGCAGGTCCCGGTCAAGGTGGACGCCGCCTTCCTGGTCTGCGCCGAGACCTGCGTGCCGGAGGACGCGACCCTGCAGCTGACCCTGCCGGTGGTCGCCGGCGCGGCCCCGCTGGATCCGCAGAACGGCCCCGCCATCGCCCGCGCGCTCGCCGAGGCGCCGAAGCCGGGCGGGCTGGCAGCCGTCTTCCAGCCGAACGCCAAGGGAATCTTGCTCGCCGTCACCGGCGCCCCGCTCAAGGCCGCCGACAAGGCCGAGGCCTACTTCTATCCCTTCGCCGCCACCGTGATCGCCCACGCCCAGCCGCAGCGGATCGAGCAGGGTCCGGAAGGACTGACGCTGACGCTCGCGCCCGGCTACGACTTCACCAAGGGGACTGCGCCGAAGACGCTGGCCGGCGTGCTGGCCCTGGACGGCAAGGCCTATGAGGTGGCCGCAGAGCCCGGCGTCCCGCCGCCCGGCGCCGCGGGCCTGGGGCCTCCGCCCGCGCGGCTGGCGCAGGGCGGCGGCGGCTTGAGCCTGCTGTCCGCCGCGGCGCTGGCCCTGCTCGGCGGGCTGATCCTCAACCTGATGCCCTGCGTCTTCCCGGTGCTGGCGATGAAGGCCGCTGCGCTCGCCGGTCACGCCGGCGAAGAGGCGGGCGCGCGCCGCCAGGGCCTGGCCTTTGGCGCGGGCGTGCTGGTGACCTTCCTGGGGCTGGCCGGCGTGCTGATCGCGCTCAAGGCGGCGGGCTCGGCGGTGGGCTGGGGCTTCCAGCTGCAATCTCCGCCGGTGGTGGCGGCGCTGGCCCTGCTGATCCTCGCCGTCGCCCTCAACCTCTCCGGCGTGTTCGAGGTCGGGACCTCGCTGCAGGGGGTGGGCTCGGGCCTGGCCAGCCGCCGCGGGCTGGCCGGCGCCTTCTTCACCGGCGCGCTCTCCGTGGTGGTCGCCGCGCCCTGCACGGCGCCGTTCATGGGCCCGGCGGTGGGCTGGGCGCTGACCCAGGCGCCGGTCGCGGCGCTCGCCGTCTTCCTGGCGCTGGCGGTGGGCTTCGCGCTGCCGTTCGTGCTGGTCGCCTATGTGCCGGCGGTGCTGCGCCGGCTGCCCCGGCCGGGGCCCTGGATGGACGTGCTGAAGAAGCTGCTGGCGTTTCCGATGTATGCCGCGGCCGGCTGGCTCGCCTGGGTGCTGACGGTGCAGGCCGGCGCCGACGCGCTCGCGCTGCTGCTGGCGGCTGCGGTCG
>JAQGIJ010000122.1 GCA_028291285.1 Phenylobacterium sp.
TCTGCTCGGCCTCGGCGAGCGCGCTCACCCCGATGCCCGGCGCCTTCTTCACCTGGCCCAGGAGGACGGCGTCCTGCGCCGAGAGGCCCGCCCGCTGCGCTTCCTGCCGCAGCCGGCGCGAGATGCGGAGCAGCGCCGGCCGAAGGGCGTCGGCGAGGCCGACCACGTCGAGCGTCTGCGCAGAGGGATCGGTGACGAGGGACATGCGACTCGGAAGAAACTAGTTAGGTCGTCGAACTATCTAGCCCAGCGTGACCGGCCGCGCAATGCCGGGCGGCGAAAAATGTCCGTGTGCTGAGGTCGAAGACGGTGCTCGCGTGTCGATGCGGCCGGCGCCCGAGGCGCTGCGCGCGGTCGGGAGCTAGTGCCGCCGCCGCAGGACGAAGACGCCCAGCGCGCCGGCGACGGCGAGCAGGGCGAGGATTACGACGATGACCAAGGCCGGCGACTCCTCACGCGGCGCGGCGGGAGCCTGGGCGGCGGGAGCCGGCGGCGCGGCCTGCACCAGCCAGCGCTCGAGCCCCGCCGCGGGCACGCCCTTGAGCTGCAGTTGCGATCCGTCGCTCAGCCGGACGACCGCGCCGTCGGAGCCGGCTACGATCTGCGGCCGCTCGGGGGCGTCGATCTCGATGCGGTCGCCCTCGGCGGCCGAGAAGTCGGTCACCAGGTCGCGCCCGCCGTCGAGCGCCAGGACGAAGCGGTCGGCGCCCGGGCCTCCGGTCAGCACATCGTCGCCGCGGTCGCCGGAGAGCCAGTCGTCGCCCGCGCCGCCCGACAGGCTGTCGGCGTCGCGTCCGCCGCGCAGAGTGTCATTGCCGCCGCCGCCGTCGAGGCTGTCGTCGCCGGCATTGCCGTTGAGGTCGTCGGCCTGAGGCCCGCCGCGCAGGCGGTCCGCGCCCGGGCCGCCTAAGACTCGCGCGGCCTCCGGACCCACGTCGATCACATCGGGGCCGGGGCCACCCGTGATCGTGCGGATGTCGGCAAAGGCGATGGATCCCGCGCCGAGCGCCGCAGCGAGGCAGACCGCCGCTTCAAGTCGTCTGCGCCTCGACATCGGCTTCCCCCACACCCGTCCGCCCCCTTAGTCGCTTCGAGGGCGGCGCGGCAAGAGAGATCGGGGCGGCCTCAGTGTCCGGTCGGCTCGCCGCTGCCGGTGGCGTCGTCGGGCGGCGGCCGGGCGTCCCAGACGGACGGGCCCTGCGGCGCCGCGCGCACGTCCTCGACGGCTGAGCCCGCCGGGAGCTCGCCGCGCTCTTCGGCGGGCGACTGCTCCTGCGGCGGCAGCGGACCGGCCGGCTTGACCAGATGGCTGGCCTTCACGAGCTGGTCGGGATCGGCTTCGAAATGCACCTCCTCGCGCCGGTCGCCGGTGGCGACGCGGCCGTCCTCGGCCTCGGCGGCGCCGGGCGGAACGCCGGGCTGCTCTGTCTGGGGAGTCTTCTCGCTCATGCTCGCCTCCGCTGCCACAAGCGGGCGGGGCGGGGCGCGGTTCCACCGGCGAAGGCCCTCTCCCCGCGAGCGGGGAGAGGGTTCCGGGGTCAGAGAACGGCGAGCATCTCGGCCACCAGCGGGTGGCGGACGATGTCGCGGTCGGCGAGGCGGACGACGGCGATGTTGGGGACGGCTTCCAGCCGCTCGGCGACCGGGCCAAGGCCCGACAGCTCGGGCAGGAGGTCCGACTGGTTCGGGTCGCCGGTGATCACCATGGTGGAATGCCAGCCCAGCCGGGTGAGCAGCATCTTCAGCTGGACGTAGGTGCAGTTCTGCGCCTCGTCGATCACCACGAAGGCGTTGTTGAGCGTGCGGCCGCGCATGAAGCCCACCGGGGCGATCTCGATGGCGCCCTCGGCCATCAGGGCGCGCACCCGCTTCATGGACAGCCGGTCGGAGAGGGCGTCGTAGAGCGGCCGCAGATAGGGGGCGAGCTTGTCCTCCATCTCGCCCGGCAGGAAGCCGATGGACTCGCCCGCCTCGACCGCGGGTCGGGAGAGCACGATCCGGCCGACCCGGCCGCTCTCCAGCGCCTCCACCGCCTTGGCGATGGCCAGATAGGTCTTGCCGGTGCCGGCGGGGCCCAGCGCAAGGACGAGGTTCTTCTCGTCGACCGCCTTCATCATCTCTTCCTGACCGGGCGACTTGGCCTTGATGGTCTTCAGATAGCCCTGCTCGCGGTCGTCGTTGTGATGCGCCAGCGGCGACCAGGCGCGCTCGATCGGCAAGCGGCGGATCTTGTCGTCCCCGTCGAACTGACCGGCGTCGAACGCACCTTCGCGCAGCTGTCGCTTCATGGCTCGCTTGCTCATCAAGGCCTCCGTGGGGGCATGAAAAAAGGGCGTCTCCGTGAGTGGAGCGCCCTTCAGGTCGTCAGAATGGGAACGGGATCGGCGGCGGGCGGAACCGGGTGGTCCGCCAGGGTGAACGCGTCCGGGCGGCTTGGCCCGAAAAAGTGACCCACTCAGCGCCATCAACTCCGTCCAGCGCGAGACGCGGGGCCGGAACCGGCCCGCGGCGGCTTTCGGGAAGGCTTTCGCCCTCTCGAATCGCCTGACTAGAATGATCCTAGCGTGCTTTCGGATCCGTTAAACACGAGCCTCGCAAAAGTCTTTAGGAGAGCCGATGTCGGTCTTTAGTTTAGGAAATGTGACACCTGAGCTACCGAATGATGACGAATACTGGATAGCGCCGACGGCCGCGGTGATCGGCCGGGTGATTCTCAAGAAGAACGCCTCGGTGTGGTGGGGGGCGACGCTGCGCGGCGACAATGATCCGATCACGGTCGGCGAGAATTCGAACGTGCAGGACGGATCTGTGCTTCACACCGACTTGGGCTCCCCGCTGACCATCGGGGCCAATGTGACCATCGGTCACCTGGTGATGCTGCACGGCTGCGACATCGGCGACAATTCGCTGATCGGCATCGGCGCGGTGGTGCTGAACGGGGCGAAGATCGGGCGCAACTGCCTGATCGGCGCCAAGGCCCTGATCCCCGAGGGCAAGGAGATCCCCGACAACTCGCTGGTCATGGGCGCGCCGGGCAAGGTGGTCCGCGCGCTCTCACCCGAACAGATGGAGCGGCTGGCCTACGGGGCTGAGCACTATGTCGACAACTGGAAGCGCTACCGCCGCGAGCTGAAGGCGCTCTGATCGGCGGCACGTCCCTTCAGTCGGCTTCGCCGACAGCTCTCCCGCAGGCAGGCAGCTCGGCTCGGGGGTCAAGCCGCCAGTCGGTCCTTCCGCATGCGTAGCGTCGCCACCAGTCCGCTGCTCTGCCAGTCGTACGAGATCGCCCCGTCCAGCTGTTCAGAGATGCTGCGAGAGACGAGTTTGCTGCCGAAGCCGCGCATATCCGGCGGATCATCGATAACCGGTCCGCCGGCCTCGGCCCAGATCACGAAAACGTCCCACTCGTCCGAGGTGCTGGAGATATCCAACGTTCCCGTCTCGGTGGATAGCGCGCCGTGCTTCAGGGAATTGGTGGCCAGTTCGTGGATCACCAGCGCAAGCGTCTGAGCTGTCCGTTCGCCCACACCCATCCGTGGGACGGCCACCCGAATGCGGCCTGCGAATTCTCCGGTGTCGTCATAGGGGGCAAGCAAGACGGATATCAGGTCTCCGAGAAGAGCCGCCTTACCCTGGTGGTCGGGAAGAGGCCGCACCAAATCGTGGGCTCGCCCCAAGGCGGTCAGCCGACCGATCAGCTCGGTGGACATCTCCGTAATCGAGGTGGCGGAGCGCGACGTGATCTGGGTAAGCCCGGCGGCCACCGCCAGCAGATTCTTGACGCGGTGGCTCATCTCGCCGGCGAGCAGCTCATGGCCCTCTTCAGCCTGCTTTCGCCCCGTGACGTCCAGAAAGATGCCAAACATGATGCGGTCGACAATGCCCGCGTCGGCGCCCTGGCCGCGGGCTGAAATCCATCGAATCTCATGCCCGAGCACGATCCGGAAATCGATTTCATAAGGACCGGCGACGGAGCGGGTCGCGAGAAAGGCGGCTCTAACGCGATCTCGATCCGCGGGGTGGATGTGGGCCGACAGAGTCTCGAACTGCACCTCTTTGGTCCAAGGAAGCCCCCAGAGCTCGAAGGACCGCTCATCCATCGTGAAGCGGTTGCTGTCGACGTTCCAGGACCAAAGCGCCACGCAGGCGGCGTCGATAGCCAGCCTTAGATGTTCCGGCCGCCAAACCTGAGCGGAGATCATTTGCGCGGACAAAGCCCTGAACTCCACAGTCGCGGCATGGGGCGGCCGCTGGCGCAGCAACCCCTACTAAGCGCCGCGGGTGGTTTCGTGCAAGAAACCGCGGCCCGGGGCAGGTGGACGCACCGGTGCGCAGAGTCCGCTCGTTTCCGTATTTTCCATGACGCCCTGCAAGGCGCGGAAGGTGGATCGCGCGCCAGCGCCGAGACGGAAGGGGCGAGCGGCCTTGCCACGCTCCGCAAGTGGGGCTTAGCTCTCCTGAACAACGATAACCCAGGGAGCGAGACGGCATGGCGCGCTACGACTACGTCATCGTCGGAGCGGGCTCGGCCGGGTGCGTGCTGGCAAGCCGGCTGACGGAGGATCCCGGCTGCAAGGTCCTGCTGATCGAGGCGGGCGGCAAGGACGTCTCGATGCTGGTGCGCATGCCCGCCGGCGTCGGCCAGCTGATCGCCAAGCCCGGGCCGTTCAACTGGGGCTTCTGGACCGAGCCGGAGCCGAACCTGGAGAGCCGCCGGCTGTGGTGGCCGAGGGGGCGCG
>JAQGIJ010000030.1 GCA_028291285.1 Phenylobacterium sp.
TTCTTTTCCAGGCCGAGAATCCGGATCGCCTCCAGCAGGCGCAGGGTGCCGATCCCGTCGGCGTTGGCGGTGTACTCCGGCGTCTCGAAGCTCACGCCCACGTGGCTCTGGGCGGCGAGGTTGTAGAGCTCGTCGGGCTGAACCTGCTGGACGATGCGGATCAGGTTGGTGGCGTCGGTGAGGTCGCCGTAGTGCAGGATCAGCCGCTGATCCTCCTCGTGCGGGTCCTGGTAGAGGTGCTCGATGCGGCCGGTGTTGAACGAGGAGGAGCGGCGCTTCACGCCGTGGACGATGTAGCCCTTCTCCAGCAGCAACTCGGCCAGATAGGCGCCGTCCTGGCCGGTGACGCCGGTGATCAGGGCGACCTTGCGGGGCGGGGTGGCGGTCATGATCGGATCTCCGGCTTAGGCGGCCGCGCGGACGGCCTGGTCGGCGCACGGCGCCTGCAAGAACAGCGCCGCGCGCGCGAACTGGTGGATGACGGTGGTCTTCGAGAGCGAGGCGGCGCGCCGCAGGCGGTCGCGCTGCATGTCGGGGCAGGGGGCCTGCCGGCGCGCGGCGCGCACGGCTTCGGCCAGCGCCGGCGCATCGCCTGGCGGGGTGAAGGCGCAGGAATTTCCGAGGAACTGGGCGAGCTCGGTGTCCGGGTCCGCGGTGACGATGATCCGCCGCCCCGAGGCCAGCATGCCGCCGAGCTTGGAGGGCAGCAGCAGGTCGGCGGTGTCGCGCTCCTGCGGCAGGACATGGACGTCGGCGAGGCTCAGGAACTCGCCGAAGCGGCTCTCCGGCTGGAAGTCGAGCACCCGGATGTTGGCCAGCCGCGCGGCCGCGCGTTCCACTTCGGGACGCATCGGCCCCTGGCCGGCGATGACGAAGACGACGTCGGGGGTGTCCTTCAGCGCCTCCGCCGCCTCGATCAGCAGCCGGACGCCCTGCTTTGCGCCGATATTCCCGGAATAGAGCACCATGAAGTCGGAGGGCTTCAGGCCGATCTCGGTCCGATAGGTGTCAGACGTCGGCATCGGCCGGATCGCCTCCACATCCACCCAGTTGCGGACGATCTCGATGCGATCGGCGGGCACGCCCTTGTCGAAGATCTTCTCCGCCATCCGGCTGGAGATGGTGATCACCCGGTCGAACCTGCGCAGCACGCTGCGCTCGAACGCCGCGGCCAGCTTCGCGAGCAGCCCCCCCTTGCCGAGGTGGCCCACGGCGAAGGCGGCGTCGATCTCGAGGTCCTGCACGTGGAGCACGGTCCTGGCGCCGATGAGCCGGGCTGCGATCAGCGCCAGGGGCGCGACGAACAGGGTGGGCTCGACGGCCATGACCACCTCGGGGCGCCGCTTCAGGATCTGGACGAAGGCGACCGGGGCGGAGCTCAGCGCGAAGGTGAGCGGCGCGAGCAGGCGCCGGAAGCCCCTCATCTCTGGGTTGAGGTAGAGCGGGCAACGATAGATCTCGGCGCCCTCCAGGTGCTCGCGCGACCAACGCGAGCCCGAATAGCCGGCCTTTGCCGCCCAGCCGGGATAGTGCGGCGGCGCGGTCACGACACAGACGTCGTGGCCTTCGGAAGCGAAGTGCGCGCCGATCTCACCGGTGTAGCGGCCCACGCCGGCAATCTCCGGGGCGTAGTTGATGCCGTAAATGAGCACGCGCTTTTGCAAAACTCGCCCCTCGCCCATTGGCGGTCGCCCCAACCGGGCTTTCGCATGGCGCTCGCTGCGACACCACCTAAGCCGGATACCTGGATAAGTCTTCGATAACGCTCTTGAGCGAACGCGGCTAGGCGCGCGAACGCCGCAGTCGGGCTGCCGTGCCATCTGCCGGGTCGCGCATCATTGTCCTGTCACTCGAATCGCCCGGCCGTTTCTTTCGCCCAGCCGGCGAGCGCCGTTTCCAGGTTGTCCTCGAACTCGTAACCGTTCGCCAGCAACCAGGCCGGGCCGACCCGCGTGGAGTTGAAGAGCTTCATCACCCGCTCGCGGTGGATCGGGTTCTGGATCCCGAGCGCGTCGGCGGCTTCGAACAGGCTGGCGGCGGCCAGCAGCGGCGCGACCGGAATGGTCGGATGCGCCGACGGATAGCCGGCGATGCGGCTGAACGCGCCGACGATCTCCTCGGTGGTGCTCTCGTCGGGAAAGGCGAAGTTGAAGAGCACCTCCCGCTTGCACTTGGAGATGGCGAACTCGATGCAGCGCAGCAGCTCGTCCACGTGGCCACCGCTCTTCACCGTGTCCCGGCGGCCCGGATAGGCGAACAGGCGCCGACGCAGCGCGCGGGCGAGGTTGGTGTAGTTGCCGCGCTCCCCCGGCCCGAAGATCACGCCCGGGCGCGCGATCACCAGCCGGCGGCCTTGCTCGGCCTCCATCCACTTGCGGTGGACGATCTCGGCCATCCGTTTTGAGCGGCCATAATCGGACGTCGGCTGCAGCGGCGACTGCTCCGTCACCACCATCTCGGACGGGCCGTAGACCGAGATCGAGCTGGTGAAGACCACCAGGCCGATGCCGCAGGCGTCGGCCAGCTCGGTCGCGTTCGCCGCGCCCATGATGTTGGTTTCGTAGTATTCGTGCGCCGGATGCCCGGGCGTACGGTGCACGGCGGCCAGGTTGTAGAGGGTCTTCGCGCCCAGGCCGATCTCGACGCCCAGCGGCTCACGGACGTCGGCGGTGATGTAGTCGACGCCGGCGCGCCGCTCACGCGGCGGCGCGATATCCACCGCGGCCACCGAGACGCCCTGTTCGCTCAACCGGCGGACGAGCCGGGTGCCGACGAAGCCGCTGGCCCCCAGGACGACCGCACGCTCGCCACGGATGCTGATCTGGTTCATCGCGCTACGCTTCAGGTCCGGCTCAGTACGACCCGTCGCGCCGCAGCACGGCGGGGACGGTGACGGCGAGGATCCACAGGTAGAGGCTGAGCGTGGCGGTTTTCGCGAACACCGTGTCCATCGCCACCCGGCTGCGGTAGCCGACGTCGTTGCGGCCGCTGACCTGCCACAGGCCGGTGATGCCGGGGCGGACCGAGCAATAGTGGGCGAAGCGGCGGCCGTAGCGGGCGACCTCGGCGGGCACGATGGGGCGCGGGCCGACCAGGCTCATCTCGCCGGTCAGCACGTTGAACAGCTGCGGCAACTCGTCGACGCTGGTCACCCGCAGGAACAGGCCGAGCGGCGTCACGCGCGGATCGCGGCGCAACTTGTGGTCGGCGTCCCATTCGTCACGGGCTTCCGGATCGCGGGCGAGCAGGGCGGACAGCCGGGCCTCGGCGTCGACCACCATGGTGCGGAATTTCCAGCAGCGGAAGCTGCGGCCCTCGTAGCCGATGCGCGAGTGGCCGAAGAAGAT
>JAQGIJ010000146.1 GCA_028291285.1 Phenylobacterium sp.
AAGCCGAGGCCACGGTGGACGCCGCCGCCGAGGCCTTCGAGTTCGAGCCCGACCGCCTGGAGAAGGCCGAGGAGCGCCTGTTCGACCTGCGCGGCTTGGCCCGCAAGCTGGGGGTCAGCGTCGAGGAGTTGCCGCTGCTCCGCGTCCGCTTCGTCGAGCGGCTGCGGGCGGTTGAGAGCTCGGAGGACGTGCTGAAGGCCGCGGACGCCGAACTGGCCGCCGCCCGGACCGCCTACCTGGCCGCAGCCGCGATCCTCACCGCCGCCCGCCAGGCCGCGGGCGAGACGCTCGCCGCCGCCGTCATGGCCGAGCTCGCACCGCTGAAGCTGGACAAGGCGCGGTTCCGCGTCGCCCTCGACGCGCTGGGCGAGGATCGCGCCGGCCCGACCGGCCTCGACCGCGTGGTCTTCGAGATCGCCACCAACCCCGGCGCGCCGTTCGCGGACTTGGGGAGCATCGCCTCGGGCGGCGAACTGGCCCGCTTCGCGCTCGCCCTGAAGGCGGCGCTGGCCGGTCGCGGCTCGGGCCCCCAGCCGCTGATGATCTTCGACGAGGTGGACCAGGGCGTGGGCGGCGCCGTCGCCGACGCCGTCGGCCTGCGCCTGAAGCGCCTGGCGCGCGACGCGCAGGTGCTGGTCGTGACCCACTCCCCACAGGTGGCCGCTCGCGGCGACGCCCACTGGCGCATCGCCAAGGCCGGCGAGGGCGAGCGCGTCCGCACCGTCGTGGAGCCGCTCAGCGCCCCTGATCGTGAAGAAGAGATCGCCCGCATGCTGGCCGGCGCCGAGATCACCGAAGCCGCCCGCGCCGCCGCCCGGGCGCTGATGGAGGCATGATTTCCTCTCCCGCTTGCGCGGGAAGGGAAGCAGGCTAGAGCATCACGCCATGTCATCCGCGCCGCGCCCCGTCGCCGACCTCACCGAAGCCGAAGCCGCAGGCGAGCTCACCGCGCTCGCCGACGAGATCGCAGGCCACGACATCCGCTACCACCAGCAGGATGATCCAACGATCTCCGACGCCGACTATGACGCGCTGAAGCGCCGCAACGGCGAGATCGAGGCCCGCTTCCCGCACCTGGTGCGCGAGAACTCGCCGTCCCTGCGGGTCGGCGCGGCCCGCTCAGAGCAGTTCTCAGCCGTCGAGCATGGCGTGCCGATGCTCAGCCTGGACAACGCGTTTTCCGACGAGGACACCGCCGAGTTCGACGCCCGCGTCCGCCGCTTCCTGAAGCTGGACGAGGCGGTCGCCTACACCGCCGAGCCGAAGATCGACGGCCTCTCGGCCTCGCTGCGCTACGAGGGCGGGGTGCTAGTCCGCGGCGCCACCCGCGGCGACGGCCGGGTCGGCGAGGACGTCACCGAGAACCTGCGCACGCTTTCTGAGATCCCCAAGCGGCTGAAGGGCTCCGGGTGGCCCGACGTGATCGAGGTGCGCGGCGAGGTCTATCTCGGCCACGAGGAGTTCGCCGCGCTGAACGCCGCGGCCGAGGCCGCCGGCCAGCGCACCTACGCCAACCCGCGCAATGCGGCGGCCGGCTCGCTGCGCCAGATCGACCCGAAGATCACCGCCCAGCGGCCGCTGCGCTTCTTCGCCTACGCGTGGGGCCTGATCAGCGGCCCCTTCGCCGAGACCCAGTGGGAGGCGCTCGGCAAGCTGAAGGCCTGGGGCTTCCAGACCACCCCGCAGAGCCAGCGCGTGGAGGGTCTCGAGGGGCTGTTGCGGGCCTACACCGAGATGGAGGCGCTGCGCCCGCATCTCGGCTTCGACATTGACGGGGTGGTCTACAAGGTCGACCGGCTGGACTGGCAGCAGCGGCTGGGCTTCGTCTCCCGCGCGCCGCGCTGGGGGATCGCGCGCAAGTTCCCGGCGCAGCAGGCCCGCACGGTGCTGGAGGCCATCGACATCCAGGTGGGCCGTACCGGCGCGCTGACGCCGGTGGCGCGGCTGACGCCGGTCACGGTGGGCGGCGTCGTCGTCACCAACGCCACCCTGCACAACGCCGACGAGATCGCCCGCCTCGACGTGCGGATCGGCGACACGGTGATCCTGCAGCGTGCCGGCGACGTGATCCCGCAGATCCTCGGCGTGGTCCCGGAGGAGCGGCCGGCGGGCGCCCAGCCCTATGAATTTCCGCACGAATGCCCCTGCGCCCTGAAGACTCCGGTGGTGCGCGCGACCACGGCCGGCGGCGCCGAGACCGTGGTGCGCCGCTGCTCCGGCGAGTTCGCCTGCCCGTTCCAGAAGCTCGCCCACCTGCGCCACTTCGTCTCCCGCCGGGCCTTCGACATCGAGGGGCTGGGCGAGAAGCAGCTGACGGCCTTCGTCGAGCGCGGCTGGCTGAACGCCCCGGCCGACATCTTCCGCCTGCACGAGCACCGTGACGAGCTGCTGGCCACCGAGCGCTACGGCGAGACCAGCGTCGGCAACCTGCTGGCCAACATCGAGAGCCGGCGCACCATCGCGCTGGACCGCTTCATCTACGGCCTCGGCATCCGCCACATCGGCGAGACCACGGCGGTGGTCATGGCCCGCGGCTATCACACCGCCGACGACTTCCTGGCGGCCATGGACAAGGTCGCCGACGGCGACGCCGAGGCTATCGAGGAGCTCGACGCCATGGACCAGATCGGCTCGGCCGTGATCGAGGCCGTCCGCACCTACTTCGCCGAGGACCACAATCGCCGCCTGGTGCAGGACCTGAAGGACCAGCTCACCATCCTCGACGCCGAACGACCGAAGACCGACACCGTCGTCGCCGGCAAGACGGTGGTCTTCACCGGCGCCCTGGAGCGGATGACGCGAGACGAAGCCAAGGCCCAGGCCGAGCGCCTGGGGGCCAAGGTCTCCGGCTCCGTCTCCAAGAAGACCGACCTGGTGGTCGCCGGCCCCGGCGCCGGCTCCAAGCTCAAGACCGCCGCCGAGCTGGGCGTCCAGGTGCTCACCGAGGACGAGTGGCTGGAGCTGGTCGGCGGGTAGGGCGGCCACCGCTTCGCCGAGACCACCTACCGCGGCGGCGGCGCGAGCTCGAGGGAGCGGTAGCGTTCCACGGTGACCTTGCCGGTGGCGGCGTCGACGGTGACCAGATGGCCGGCGACGGAGGTTTCGCGCCAGCGGGTGGTGACGATCCAGCCGCCGCCCTGCCGCGCGACGCCGAGCACCTCCTCGTCGAGGCCGGCCGACTTCAAGGTCTGCTCGGCGATCTGACGCGCTTGCTCAGGCGTCCGCACCGGCCCGGCGGGCGGGGCGCGCCCGCACGCCGCCAGCAGTCCGGCGATGAGCCAGGCGGCGATGAGCGGCGGGCGCGACGGCATGGCGCGGCGCGCCCCTCAGATGGGCGCGGTGACCTCGTCGAGCCAGCCGCGGACCTCCGGCGGCAGCTGCGGGCCGATCACCTCGCGGACGCGGGCGTGGTAGGCGTCGAGCTGGGCGCGCTCCTCCTCGGTCAGCAGCTCTCGGGCGACGCAGCGGCGATCGATGGGGGCCAGCGTCAGGGTCTCGAAGCCCTGCATCGGCCGCTCGCCGCCGGGGATGGCGGCGGGCTCGGTGACCACCTGCAGGTTCTCGATGCGGATGCCGTAGCCGCCTTCCTTGTAGTAGCCGGGCTCGTTGGAGAGGATCATGCCGGGCCGCAGCGCCACCGGGCTGGGCGCCTTGGAGATCCGCTGCGGGCCCTCGTGGACGCCGAGGTAGGAGCCGACGCCATGGCCGGTGCCGTGGTCATAGTCCAGGCCGTGGGCCCAGAGCGCGCCGCGCGCCAGCACGTCCAGGGCCGAGCCGGTGGTGCCGGCGGGGAAGCGCACGCGCCCCAGCGCCAGGTGGCCTTTCAGCACCAGGGTGAACCGCTCGGCCATCTCCGGCGTCGGCTCGCCGATGGCCACGGTGCGGGTCACGTCGGTGGTGCCGTCGAGGTACTGGGCGCCGGAATCGATCAGCATCAGCGAGCCGGTCTCGGCGCGCCGGTTGAGCCGGGCGGTGGGCCGGTAGTGCACGACGGCGCCGTTGCCGCCGGCGCCGGCGATGGTGTCGAAGGAGAGGTCCTTCAGCGCCCCGGTGGCCTCGCGGAAGCCCTCCAGCTTGCGCACCGCCGTGATCTCGTCGGGCGGGCTCGCCTGTCCTTCCGTCCCCAGCCAGTGCAGGAACCGGGTAAGCGCCGCCCCGTCGCGGACATGCGCCCGGCGGGTTCCCTCGATCTCGACGGCGTTCTTGCAGGCCCGCGGCAGGGCGCAGGGGTCCTCGGCGCGCAGCACCTGGGCGCCTGCGCCGGCCAGGGCCTCGAAATACCAGGCCGACGACTGGGCGGGGTCGACGACCACCGTCTTGCCGCGCAGCTCGGCCAGCGCCTGCGGCAGGTCCTCCGGCCGCTCTAGCCGGACTTCGTTGCCGAGCCAGGCGGGCAGCTCGGGCGTGACCTTGCGCGGATCGAGGAACAGCCGCGCGGTCCCGTCGGCATTGAGGATCGCCTGGCCGAGCGGCAGGGGCGAGCGGATGACGTCGCCGCCGCGGATGTTGAACAGCCAGGCGATGGAGGCCGGCGCCGTCAGCACGGCGGCCTGCGCGCCCTGGGCGGCCAGGCTCTGGCCGACGCGCCGGCGCTTGGCGGTGGAGTCCTCGCCGGCATATTCGAGCGGATGCGGCACGACCGGCGCCGCGGGCTGGGCGGGCCGGGCCTCGCCCCAGGCCTCGTCCAGCGGATTGACCGGGACCGGCTTCAGCCTGGCGCCGACCTTGGCCGCGGCCAGCTTCAGCCGCTCCAGCGCGTCCGGGCTGTGCAGGCGCGGGTCGTAGCCGATCGCCTGGCCGGCCAGGGCGGCCTGCTCGAGGTAGGCGGTGACCCCGCCGTCGACGAGGTCGCGGATCTCGAAGGTCGCCTGGTCCACCTGGTCGCGGACCTGCAGGGTGTAGCGGCCGTCGACGAAGATCGCCGCCTTGTCCTGGAAGATCACCGCAGCCCCGGCCGAGCCGGTGAAGCCGGTGGCCCAGCCCAGCCGGTCGTTGGCGGCGGGCAGGTATTCGTTCTGGTGCTCGTCCTCGTGCGGCACGAGCAGGGCGTCGAGGCCCTGCGCCGCCATCGCCTTGCGGATCAGCGGCAGGTGCTTGGGGCCAAAGGACGGATCGGTGGTCTCGTCGAAGGTCTGGCGCATCCTGTGGATGTAAGCCCATCCGGCGTCGGGGCAAAGGGAAGCCGCCGCCGAAAAGCGCGGACGCCCGGTGGGCGTCCGCGCCTACGCTCCTCGGGAGATGCGCCGCTTACTGTTGCGGCGCGGAAGGGGCGGTGTCGCTGGCGTCGCTCGCGGCGTCGCCGACGCTGGCGGCCGCGGACTGGGTCGCCTGGGACGTCTGGGCGGCGGTCTGGTTGGCGGCGCTCTGGGCGGCCTGGGCGGCGCGCTGGCTGGCGCGGGCGGTGGAGTCGACCGCCGTCTGGGCCGCGCTGCTCGCCTGCGTGGCGGCGCGCTGCGCGTTCACCGTCGCCGCATCGAGGCTGGCCTGGGCCGCGCCCTGGTCGTGGGCGGCCTGCAGCTGGTCCTGGCGGTTCTGGCTGGAGAACAGGAAGACCAGGCCGACCACGGCGACGATGGCCACCAGGGCGGCGATCCACCAGCCGGCGTTGCTCGAGCGCACCTCGACGGGGGCGGTCGTGCGGTATTCCTCGCGACGCACGCCGTCCGGCGTGTCGGTCACGGTCGTGCGCTCCACATAGTCCCCGTTGTTCGACATGGCGTCTCTATCTCCCTGACCAGCTTGGCCTTTGGAGCCGAAACGTGATTTGGGGGAGGAGGGTTCCGACGGCTCAGCCGCGTCGCAGAACCAGGGTCGCCCAGGCGTCGCGGTGCAACCGCCGCTCCAGCCGGAAGCCGCGCGACAGATAGGCCGCCAGGACGCGCCGCTCCTGGGTGCGCAGCAGGCCGGAGAGGATCGCCGTCCCGCCCGGCTTCAGCGCCCGCTTGATGTCCTGGGCCAGCGCCACCAGTGGCGGGGCCAGGATGTTGGCGAACACCACGTCGTAGGGCGCGCCGGCGCGCACCCGCGGATCGTTCAGGCCGGCGGCGTGGAGGAAGCGCGCCTGGGCGTCGTTCAGCCTGGCGTTCTCGTTGGCGATGCGGACGGAGACGCGGTCGATGTCGGTGCCCACCGCCACGGCCGAGCCGGTGCGCGCCGCGGCGATCGCCAGCACCCCGGTGCCGCAGCCCACGTCCAGCACCTTGCGGAAGCGGCGCGCCTTCAAGAGCCGATCGAAGGCCAGCAGGCAGCCCACGGTGGTGCCGTGATGGCCGGTGCCGAACGCCGCGCCGGCCTCGATCCGGAGGTTCACCGTGGACGCGGGGGCGAGGCCCCGGTCGTGCGCGCCGAACACGAAGAAGCGCCCGGCCCGCACCGGCGGCAGGCCGGAGAGCGCCATGGCCAGCCAGTCGGCGTCGGCCAGGATCTCGGTGGTGACCCGCAGGCCAGGATGGCCGGCGAAAAGTCCGGTGAGCGCGCCTTGCTCGGCCTCGTTCGTCGGGAAGGCGTCGATGCGCCAGAGGTCGTGGTCCTCGTCCTCCTCCAGGATCGAATAGGTCAGCGCCTCGGTGGCGGGGGTCTCGTCCAGCTGCGCGGCGGCGGCTTCGGCCGCGGCCCGCGAGCCGCGGGCGATGATCTGCAGGGCCTCGTCGGTCATGCGGCTCCTGCTAGCCGCGCCGGGAGTGAAAGGCGAGGGGGATCAGCGCGCGGGGCGGGTGTCGCCGGTGGCCTCCGGCGGCGCCTCGGTTTCGATGTCCTCGGCCCGGCTCGCGCCCGCATAGGCCGCGCCGCCGTCGATCGAGGGGAAGGAGACCCGCTCGGCGGCCGCCTCGGCATAGGCCGCGGACGTCAGGTCGCCGGTCTTGACCTGCGGCTCGGGGGGCTCGTCGCGCAGCGGGCTCTCGTAATAGCTCTGCGCGTAGGTTTCTGGGGCGTCGTCCTCGCCCCCGCGCGGCGGCGGCGCGGCGGTGGGCGGCTGGGCCATCTTCTGCCAGTCGGAGCCCAGCACATAGTCGGGGATCTTGCCCGAATAGCGGGCGACGGTGAGGCCGTCGTCGAACGGTCCGGTGGCGCGGGTCCCCGACAAGCCGGCGAAGATCTGCGGGCCGGCGGGACGGTCGTCGCCCGCCAGGTCCGGCTTCATGGCGGCGCCCATCAGCAGCCCCGCCGTCAAAGCCAGGCCCGCCCCTGCGTACGCCGTCTTCACCTGATCCAGCCTTTGTCGAGCGAGTTCCGGCAATCAGCGCGCAACCCGGCGGTTGGTTCAGCGTCAAGCTGGCGCCATCTTCCGGCGACATGCGTTCAGCCGCCCGGAGACCGCCAGCATGAGCAAATACCAGCCCCTGTCCGAGCGCCTCGCCGCCAGTCCCGGCGACGAATGGCTGACCAGCTTCGCCGAGCTTGAGGGCCTGCTGGGCTTCCCCCTGCCCAAGACCGCGCGCACCAGCCGCACCTGGTGGGCCAACGATCCGCAGAAGGCCCACAGCCGCTCCTGGGCCGCCCACGGCTGGGCGGTCGGCGACGTCGACCACGCCGCCGAGCGCGTGATGTTCCGCAGAGGCGCCGCCTCCGCGGACCTGCCGCCGACGAACCTCGTCCCGGCGCCCTCCAGGGACGTACAGCCACCGGCCATGCGCAAGGCCGCGGAGAGCGCCTCGATGCAGATGCACGTCAAGCGCGCGCTCGGCGAGTCGGCGATGGTGATGGCCGGACTGGCGGTGGTGGCGGGACTGGGCGCGCTGCTGGTGCGCAGCGTTATGCGACGGCGCTGAGCCTCACCCCTTCTCGACGAAGCTGTCGATGACCTTCTTTTCGCCGGCCTTTTCGAACTGGACGGTGAGCTTGTTGCCCTCCACCCCGCTGACCTTGCCGTAGCCGAACTTGACGTGGAAGACGCGGTCCCCGCGCTTGTAGGCGCTGGCCGCGGAGCTTTCGGAGACGGCGACCAGCCGGCCCTCGCCCTCGATCACCTGCTGCCGGCCGGGATGGCTGCCACGGTAGCCGCTGGCCTGGGCGCGCTTCCAGCCGGGCGAGGAATAGCCGGCCCCGAAGGACGGGCTCTCGTCCCAGCGGCTGCCGTGCTGCTGCATCCCCGGCCCGCCGCCGTAGTAGCCGGTCTCCGAGGAGGCCTCGACGTTGGCCAGCGGCAGTTCGTCGACGAAGCGGCTGGGCAGCTGGCTGGTCCAGCGGCCGTAGACCTGGCGGTTGGCGGCGAAGGAGATGCGCGCCTCCTCGCGGGCGCGGGTGATGCCGACGTAGGCCAGGCGCCGCTCCTCCTCCAGCCCCTTCTCGCCCTTCTCGTCCATGCTGCGCTGGGAGGGGAAGACGCCTTCCTCCCAGCCCGGCAGGAAGACCAGCGGGAATTCCAGCCCCTTGGCCGAGTGCAGGGTCATGATCTGCACCGCGTCCGCCGCCGGCCCGCGGTCGAGGTCCATCACCAGGGAGACGTGCTCGAGGTAGGCCCCCAGCGTCTCGAAGCTGGCCATCGACTGGACCAGCTCCTTGAGGTTCTCCAGCCGCGTCTGGCTGGTCGGGCCCTTGTCCAGGCGAAGGGCGTCGGTGTAGCCGCTCTCTTCCAATACCGCCTCCATGAGGCGGGGGTGCGCCATGCGCTCGGCCTCGGCGCGCCAGCGGTCGAGGTCGCGCAGGAAGTTGGAAAGCGCGGTGCGGGTGCGCGCGGCGAGCTCGTCGGTCCGCACCAGCTCGCGCGCGGCGGTGCTGGCGGGGACGCCGTTCAGCCGCGCCACCTGCAGCAGCTTCTGCACCGTGGTGTCGCCGATGCCGCGCTTGGGCGTGTTGACGATGCGCTCGAAGGCGAGGTCGTCGTCCGGGCTCTGGATCAGCCGCAGGTAGGCGTGGGCGTCGCGGATCTCGGCACGTTCGAAGAACCTCGGGCCGCCGACCACCGTGTAGGGGATCTGCAGCAGCACGAAGCGCTCTTCGAAGGCGCGCATCTGGAAGGAGGCGCGCACCAGGATCGCCATGTCGCGGTAGCGGCGTCCCCCCTTTTCCGTGGATCCCCGCTTGGCCTTCTCGATCTCGTCGGCGATCAGCCGGCTCTCGGCCTCGCCGTCCCAGACGCCGCGGACGATGACCTTCTCGCCGCCCTGCGCCTCGGTCCACAGCGTCTTGCCGAGCCGGCTCTTGTTGGCGGCGATGAGGCCGGAGGCGGCGGCCAGGATATGGCTGGTGGAACGGTAGTTGCGCTCCAGCCGGATGACTTTCGCGCCCGGAAAATCTCGCTCGAACCGCAGGATGTTGTCCACCTCGGCGCCCCGCCAGCCGTAGATCGACTGGTCGTCGTCGCCGACGCAGCAGACGTTCTGGCGCTTCTGGGCCAGCAGCCTCAGCCACAGGTACTGGGCGACGTTGGTGTCCTGGTACTCGTCCACCAGGATGTAGCGGAACCGGTCGTGGTATTCGGCGAGCACGTCGGGATTGGCGGTGAAGATGGTCAGGTTGTGCAGCAGGAGGTCGCCGAAGTCGCAGGCGTTCAGCACCCGCAGCCGCTCCTGGTACTGGCGATAGAGCGCCTGGCCGCGGTTCGGACCGAACTGCGCGTTTTCCGCCGCCGGCAGCCGGTCGGGCGTCCAGCCGCGGTTCTTCCAGTGGTCGATCAGGCCCGCCAGCGCCTTCGGCGTCCAGCGCTTGGTGTCGATGTTCTCGGCCTCGAGGAGCTGCTTGATCAGCCGCTCCTGATCGTCGGTGTCGAGGATGGTGTAGCTGGACTTCAGCCCGACCAGCTCGGCGTG
>JAQGIJ010000149.1 GCA_028291285.1 Phenylobacterium sp.
GAGAACAGATGTCCTGTGGAGCTCAACGACACGACGCGAGCGCCCTTCGCCGCGACGAGCGCTCGCCGCAGACCGACAGTCAACGCGAAATGGCCCAGGAAGTTGGTCCCAAACTGCAGTTCAAAGCCTTGCGGCGTCATCTCGAGCTCCGGGACAGCCATGACGCCGGCGTTGTTGATGAGAATATGCAGCGCATCTTGCCAAGCCTCGGCGAAAGCCTTCACCGAGCGAAGGTCTGAAAGGTCCAGGCTTCTGACGTCGATCGCCGGGTTGCCGGTGGCTTGGCGAAGTTCGGCGGCGACAGGCTCGGCGGCGTCGGTGCGTCGGACGGCGAGCGTAACCGCAGCGCCAGCGCCAGCCAAGGCGCGGGCGGTCTCAAGTCCGATCCCGGACGCACCGCCCGTTACGATCGCATTCTTTCCGGTGAGGTCGACGCCCTCGACGACCTCCCTGGCGGTGGAGTGGAATCCGAATGGGGTAGTGAGCCGCGTCATAGAGTTTCTCCTGATCTCATTGCGTCCTTGAAGCCAAGATAAGCGAATGCGATTATCTTGATAATTAGCACAAATGCGCATGACATGATGAGCGATATCGTATGATCGCGACCCCGGGCTTTACGGAACTGAATGCCGTCGCGGCGGTGGCCGCCCGCAAGAGCTTTCGCGCCGCAGCCAACGACCTAGGCCTGTCTGCTTCAGCTCTGAGCCACGCGGTCGCATCGCTAGAGGCGCGCTTGGGGGTGCGCCTCTTCAACAGGACCACCCGAAGCGTTTCTCTGACGTCGGACGGCGAGCAGTTCTTGGCGAGGATCGCACCGGCCATGCGGGAGATCACGGACGCCATGTTCGAAGCGAACGAGCAGCGCGCGACGCCGGCCGGGCTGATCCGGATCAATACTTCCGAGGCGGCCGGCGAGCAGATCCTGGCGTCTGCGGTGCTGGAGTTCCTGCTCCGCTATCCGGACATGCAGGTCGAGATCGTGACGGACGGGCGTCTCGTCGATATCGTAGCGGAGGGCTTCGACGCCGGCGTCCGTCTTGCGGAAACGGTTCCGCTCGACATGATCGCGATCCCGTTCGGAAAGACTCAACAACACATCGTCGTCGCTGCGCCGTCCTATCTTTCAGGCCGAAGTTCACCGAAAACGCCGACAGACCTGAAGGACCATGCCTGTGTTCGGTATCGACTGCCTGGCGGATCGATCTACGCATGGGAGTTCGAGAAGCGCGGCGATGTCCTGCGCATCGATGTAGCCGGGCCCTTGACGCTGACCAGCGACCGACTGGTTCTCCGCGCCGCCTTGGAAGGGGCCGGGTTAGCCTATGTCAGCGAATGGAACGCCCGAGAAGCGATCCGAGAGGGTCGCCTCGTCCAGGTGCTGCACGATTGGACGCCGCCATACCCCGGCCTCTGCCTATACTATCCTCGCCATAGGCACACTGCGGCGGGCATGCGCGCCTTCATTGATCTGGTCCGCAACCTGACGGCAGCCGAGACGATGCCCGTACGCCCTTCAAAGACGGGTCGCGAGCGGGTCCGCCCCACGTCAGAGGCGAGAAGCCGACTCTGAGAACGTCCGTGCGGCCGACGAGCGCCGAACGCGCCCTCAATCGGCTTTGCCGACAGCTCCCCCGCAGGCGGGGGAGCACCTGGCGTGAATCAGGGCTTGCGGCGCTCGGCGCTGTTCTCCTCGTGGTCGCGCTTGGCCGCAACGTCGTGGCCGTGGCGGCGGTCGCGCTCGCCGCCGCCGCCCGAGACGTGGCTGTAGGGAGTGTTGGTGGGCTCACCCGGCCTGCGGGGATCGCCCTTCTTCGGCTCGGGCTTGGTGCGGTCCTCGTGGCTGGCGCCCGGCCCGCCCCAGCGATGGGTGTTGGGATGCTTGTCCGGCATGGGTCAGCGGTCCTGCTGATGGCCCTGGTGGTGGGTGTTCTGCCAGATGTTTCCCTGGCGACCCTGCTCGTGGGCGTTGACGTCGGCGTCGCCGGGCTGGCTCGATTGATCGCCGGTCTTGAGGTCGCGGCGGTCGGCGTGTCCGCCTTCGATGTGCGGCTTTTCGCCGGGGTAGGCCCGCTGGTCCGGCGGGATCGGGGGAGCTTTCGAAGCCATCGGTTCGTCTCCTTGTGAGGGAGGTCAACCCGGGGAGGCGGGGGCGGTTCCTAGGGTGCAGGTCGTAGACCGCTATGGCCTCAGACCGCGTCGAGGCCGATGTCGAGCACGCGGGCGGAGTGGGTGAGGGCGCCGACGCTGATCACGTCGACGCCGCTTTCGGCGACGGCGCGGACGGTGTTCAGGCTGATGCCGCCGGAGGCTTCCAGCACGGCGCGGCCGTGGGCGCGGCGGACCGCTTCGCGCAGGTCCTCCAGGCTGAAGTTGTCGAGCATGACCACGTCTGGGCCGTGCGCCAGGGCCTCGTCGAGCTGGTCGAGGCCGTCCACTTCCACCTCCACCTTCATCAGGTGGCCGGCGAAAGCCTTGGCGCGGCGCACCGCCTCGCCGACCGAGCCGCAGGCGGCGATGTGGTTGTCCTTGATCAGGATGGCGTCGTCGAGGCCGAAGCGGTGGTTCACCCCGCCGCCGCAGCGCACGGCGTACTTCTCCAGCGCCCTCAGGCCCGGCGTGGTCTTGCGGGTGTCGACGATGCGCGCGCCGGTCCCGGCGACCGCCTCGACATAGGCCCGCGTCAGGGTGGCGACGCCGCAGAGCCGGCCCAGAAGGTTGAGTCCCGTGCGTTCGGCGGAGAGCAGGGCGCGGGCGTTGGCTTCCACCCGGGCGAGCTGGGTCCCGGCCGCCACCTGATCGCCGTCCGCTGTCAACGGCACGAAGATCGCCCGCGGGTCGAGCTCGAGGACGGCCAACCGGGCGCAGGCGAGGCCGCAGACCACCCCGTCCTTGCGCGTGGCGAAGACGGCGTCCAGCGCCGCCTCAGCCGGCACGCAGGCCTGGGCGGTGACGTCGCCGGCGCGGCCGAGATCCTCGGCCAGCGCCGCGCGGACGATCGGCGCGATCAGCAGATCCGGCAGCGGCTCGATCATTCGGCGGCGAAGCGCAGGGCGCGGACGGGCGCGTCCACCTCCGACAGGGTCACGAAAGTGCGCCGCGGCTCGGCCGGGGCGCCCGCATCGGCGCGGAAATGGCCGCCGCGGCTCTCCGTGCGGGCGAGCGCGCAGGCCGCGACCAGCCGCGCCGCCACCAGGGCGGCGCTGCGGCCATGCTCGGCCTCCATCGCCTCGATCTCCAGGAGCAGGGTGGTGAGGCCCTGGGCGTCGCGGACCACGCCGGCGTGGCGGCTCATCTGCCGGCGCAGCCACTGCAGGGCGTCGGCCGGCAGTTCCGGGGCGACCGCCCCGCGAACCGGGACGGAGCCGGGCTCGGCCTCGGCGGCGGCGGCGCGGCCGGCGCGGGCGCCGAACACCGCCGCCTCCACCAGCGAGTTGGAGGCCAGCCGGTTGCCGCCGTGCACCCCTGTCGAGGCGCACTCGCCGGCGGCGAACAGGCCGGGCAGGGTGGTGCGCCCCTCCGCGTCGGTGACGATCCCCCCCATGTGGTAGTGGCAGGCCGGCGCGACGGGGATCGGCTGGATGCGGGGGTCGATCCCGCCGCCCAGGCAGGCGGCGAAGACGCCGGGGAACTCGTCGGGGAAGTGCTCGCCCACGGCCTCCCGCGCATCGAGGAAGGCGCCGCGGCCGGCGGCGCGCTCGGCGTGGATGGCGCGGGCCACCACGTCGCGGGGCGCGAGCTCCGCCTTCGGATGATAGCGGTCCATGAAGCGCTCGCCGGCGGCGTTCACCAGCACCGCGCCTTCGCCGCGCAGCGCCTCGGTGGCGAGCGGGGCCGGGTCGCGGCCGATGTCGATGGCCGTGGGGTGGAACTGCACGAACTCAGGGTCGCCGATCAGGGCGCCGGCCAGGGCGGCCAGGCCCAGGCCGTCGCCGGTCAGCTCGGCCGGCGTGGTGGTCTCCGCATAGAGGCCGCCGATGCCGCCGGTGGCCAGCACCACGGCGCGGGCGGTGATCTCGACCAGCCCGCCGTCGATCTCTGCAATCACCCCGCGGACACGGTTGTCGGCGTCTTGGAGAAGCGCCCGCAGCCTGGCGCCGGTGCGCACCTGCACGTGGCGGGAGGCCAGCGCCGCGGCGGTGACCGCCTGCATGATCTCGCGGCCGGCCTGGTCGCCCTTCACCCGCGCCACGCGGGCGCGGCCGTGGGCGGCCTCCAGGCTCTGGGCGAAGCCGCCGTCGGCGGTGCGGTCGAAGGGCGCGCCGAGCGCGGCGAGCGCGCGCACCGCGCCCGGGCCTTCCTCTGCCAGCAGCCGGGCCATTGCCTCGTCGACCAGGCCAGCGCCGGCGGCCACCGTGTCGGCGGCGTGCAGCTCGGGCGCGTCGCCCTGCGAGAGCGCCGCGGCCATGCCGCCCTGCGCCCAGGCCGACGAGCAGCCCTGGTTCAGCGGCGCGCCGGTGAGCACCAGCGCCTGGGCGGGCGCGCAGGCCAGGGCGGCGGTGAGGCCGGCCAGCCC
>JAQGIJ010000198.1 GCA_028291285.1 Phenylobacterium sp.
GACGTGCAGGAGGTGCTGGACTACGGCCTGTTGGGCTATGCGCTGTCGCGCTTCTCCGGCCTCTGGGTCAGCCTGATCGCCGTGGCGGACACCATGGACTGCGGCATGACCATCGAGGTGGGCGCGAACCGCCACCGCTTCGTCACGCCCGAAACCTTCCGCATGCCGCCGGGCGGCGTGGGCATCCGCCTGAAGGATCAGCCGCTCGACAAGGAGCGGCGGATGCGGACCCTGAAGATCCCCGCAGCCCTCGCCTTCGCCCGCGCCAACCGCATCGACCGGGTGGTGCTGGGCTCGACCCGGCCGCGCCTGGGCATCGTCTGCCACGGCCCGGCCTACAAGGACGTGCTCGAGGCGCTCTCGGCCATGGGGATCAGCCAGGCCGAGGCCGCCGACCTGGGGCTGGCGATCTACAAGGTCGGCATGCCCTGGCCGCTGGAGCCCACCGGGCTGCGCGCCTTCGCCGCCGGCCTCGAGACCCTGATGGTGATCGAGCACAAGCGCGGCCTGATGGAGGCCCAGGCCCGCGCCACCCTCTACGACCTGCCGGCGCACGCCCGGCCCCGGATCATCGGCAAGACCGACGAGCAGGGCGGGCCCCTGCTCTCCGAGCTCGCCTCGCTGTCGGTGGCGGAGATTGCGCTCGCGATCGCCGACCGCCTGCCTCCGGGCCCGCACATGGCGCGGGTGCACGACTATCTGAACCGGGTCTCCGCCGCCTCCATGGCCGCGGTGACGCTCTCCGCAGACCAGCAGCGCAAGCCGTTCTTCTGCTCGGGCTGCCCGCACAACTCGTCCACCCGGCTGCCAGAGGGCTCGCGGGCGCTGGCCGGCATCGGCTGCCACTACATGGCCAGCTTCACCGACCCGAACACCGACCTCACCAGCCACATGGGCGGGGAAGGGCTGACCTGGATGGGGGCGTCTCCCTTCACCGAGGAGAAGCACGTCTTCGTCAACCTGGGCGACGGCACCTACAACCACTCCGGATCGCTGGCCATCCGCGGCTCCGTCGCGGCGGGCTCCAACATCACCTACAAGCTGTTGTTCAACGACGCCGTCGCCATGACCGGCGGCCAGCAGGCGGAGAGCGGCTTCACCGTCCCGCAGATCACCCGCCAGCTCGCCTCCGAAGGCGTGGCCCGGACGGTGGTCGTGGCCGCCGAACCCGAACGCTACGTCGGCGTCACCGACCTCGCGCCCGGCGTCGAGGTCCGCCCCCGCAGCGAGCTCCTGAAGGTGCAGCGCGAGCTGCGCGAGGTCCCCGGCGTGACCGTGCTGATCTTCGACCAGGTCTGCGCCACCGAGAAGCGCCGCCGCCGCAAGCGCGGGACCCTGGAGGCCGCGCCGCGCCGGGTGATGATCAACCCGCTGGTCTGCGAAGGCTGCGGCGACTGCTCGCGGACCTCGCATTGCGTCTCCGTCGAGCCGCTGGACACCGAGTTCGGCCGCAAGCGGACCATCAACCAGTCCACCTGCAACCAGGACTACACCTGCCTGGAGGGCTTCTGCCCCTCCTTCGTCACCTTGGAGGGCGCGCAGAACGCCCACCGCGACGCCATGCCGGCGCTCACCGCCGACGCCACCCCGCTGCCCGCGTTCGAGCCGTTCACCGGCGTGAAGAACATCGTCTTCACCGGCGTCGGCGGCACGGGCGTGACCACGGTCGCCTCGATCCTGGCCATGGCCGCCCACGTGGACGGCCGCGCCGCCTCCGTCGTCGACATGACGGGGCTGGCGCAGAAGGGCGGGGCGGTGTTCAGCCACGTGCGCATCGGCGAGACCGAGCAGACCGTGGTCGGCGGCAAGGTTCCCTCCGCCAGCGCCCACCTGCTGATCGCCTGCGACGTGCTGGTGGCGGCCGGCGCCGATGCGCTCTCGCTCTACGCCAAGGACCGCACGGTGGCGCTCGGCAACGGCGACTTCGCCCCCACCGCCGACTTCGTCACCGACCGCGACGTGCGCTTCGACGCGGCCGCGCAGGGACAGCGGATCGCCGCGGCGACGAAGTCCTACGACAGCGCGCCGGCCCAGCGCCTCGCCGAGCAGAAGCTCGGCGACGCCATCTACGCCAACATGATCATGCTGGGCTTCGCCTGGCAGAAGGGCGTCATCCCGGTCTCCAGCCGCGCCCTCTACCGCGCCATCCGCCTGAACGGGGTCGATGCAGAGACCAACCTCCAGGCCTTCGAGCTCGGCCGCAAGGCGGCGTTCGCGCCCGAGGAGACCGCGCCGCAGGCCAAGGCGCCGACGCCGGAGACCCTGCCGCTGGACGAGCTGATCGAGCGCCGCACGGCCGAGCTCGCCGCCTATCAGAACGACGCCTACGCCCGCCGCTACCGCGAGCGGGTGGAGACGGTCCGCGCCGCCGAGGCGCCGCCGGGGTCCGAGGCGCTGACCCGGGCGGTCGCCGTCAACCTCTACAAGCTGATGGCCTACAAGGACGAGTACGAGGTGGCGCGCCTCTATTCCGACGGCCGCTTCGCCGCCTACCGCGCGGAGACCTTCAAGGGCGGCAAGGCCAAGGTGCTGCTGGCGCCCCCGATGCTCTCGCCCAAGGACGCGGCCGGCCGACCGAAGAAGATCGCCTTCGGCGGCTGGATGCTCGACGCCGCCTTCCCCGCGCTGGCGAAACTCAAGGGCCTGCGCGGCACGCCGCTGGATCCGTTCGGCCACACGCCCGAGCGCAGGATGGAGCGCCAGCTGATCGCCGACTACGAGGCGGGGCTGGACCGCCTGCTCGCCGGCCTCACCGCCGAGCGCCTGCCGCTGGCGCTGAAGATCGCCGAGATCCCGCAACAGATCCGCGGCTTCGGCCACATCAAGGACGCCTCGGTCGGCCCGGCCAAGGCCGAGGAAGCCAAGCTCTGGGCGCTGTGGGAGAAGGCCCCGGAGACCGTCGCAGCTTGATCCCCTCTCCTCGCGAGCGGGACAGGGGATCAAGCGGCATCTTGTTCCCCTGCGCCGGCTCGCAGGTTAAGCCTCGAACATGGCCGAGTTCGATTTCGACGCCGTGGTGGTAGGGGCAGGCGCCGTGGGGCTGGCCTGCGGCTATGCGCTCGCCCGGCGCGGGCTGGTGGTCGCCCTGCTGGAAGAGGAGCCCGCCATCGGCCAGGGTGTCTCCTCGCGCAATTCCGAGGTGATCCACGGCGGGCTCTACTATCCCACCGGCTCGCTCAAGGCGCGGCTCTGCGTGGCCGGCCGGCGCGCGCTCTACCCCTTCCTGGAAGCTCACAACGTCGCCTTGGAGAAGTGCGGCAAGCTGGTGGTCGGCGCCACGCCCGAGGAGGTCGCGCGGCTCGACCACATCTTCGACCAAGCGGTGACCAACGGCGTCGAGGGCATGCGCAAGCTCTCCCGCGAGGAGGCGCTGGCGCTGGAGCCGGAGCTGGCCTGCGCCGGGGCCCTGCTGTCGCCGCAGAGCGGCGTCTTCGACAGCCACGGCTACATGCTGGCGCTGCAGGGGGAGATCGAGGCCGCGGGCGGCGCGGTGGTGCTGGGCACGCCGTTCGAGGGCGCGACCCCGCTGGCGGACGGCGGCTTCCAGGTCCGCGCCGGCGGCGAGGAGCCGACGAAGCTGTGCTGCCGCTACCTGGTGACGGCGCCGGGCCTCTCGGCGCAGGGCGTCGCCGCCCACATCCAGGGATTCCCCGCCGACAGCATCCCGCCCGCCCACTACGGCAAGGGCATGTACTTCCGCCTGGCGGCCAAGGCGCCCTTCGCCCGCCTGGTCTATCCCCTGCCGATCCCCGGCGCGCTGGGCGCCCACTATCGCCGCGACCTCGGCGGGCAGGCGGTGTTCGGTCCGGACCTGCACTATGTCGACGAGCCCGACTACACGGTGGATCCAGCCGCGGCGGCGGACTTCTACCGCTATATCCGCAAGTTCTGGCCGGGCCTGCCGGAGGGCGCGCTCAGCCCCGACTACGCCGGCGTCCGGCCGAAGATCCACGGGCCCGGCGAGCCGCAGCCCGACTTCCGCATCGACGGGCGCGACACGCACGGCCTCGAAGGGCTCGTCACTCTGTTCGGCATCGAGAGCCCCGGCCTGACTTCGTCACTGGCGATCGGCGAGGAGGTCGCGGGCCGCCTCGGCCTCTGAGCTAGTGCGCGGGGAGCGCCTGCAGCCAGCGGATCACCTGGCTCTCCAGGAAGATCCGCCGCGTGTTCCAGCTGTGGTCGGTGGCGGCGTGGACCGCGGTGACCTTGCCGTGCTGCGCGCGCACGGCGGCGACCAGCTTGTCCGACATCGGCGCGAGGCCGTCGTCGGCGCTCAGCACCAGCAGCGGCGCGCGGGCCAGGCCCGGGGCTGCCGCGTCGAAGTCCATCTGCGGTGGCAGCTTGCCCAGCTCGTCGGCCATGCTCTCCGGCGTCACCCCGGACAAGGTCTCGGCGTTGTCGGCGGCGAGCGCGACGCGGTCCTTCAGCGGCATCGCCGCGCCCATGGCCGCCATGTCGCCGGCGGAGATCAGGATGGCGCCCTGCAGGTCCATGTCGCGGGCGGCGACGACCGCCGCGCCCCAGCCGCCCATGCTGTGGCCCGCCAGCACCAGTCGCCGGGGGTCGATCTGCAGCTTGCCTGCGACCTCGGGATTGCGGACATAGGCCAGCACCGCCTTCGCATCCCCCACGATGCCGGTGAAGCTGAAGGTCCCGGGGCTGCCCCAGGAGCCGCGGTAGTTGAAGGTCACCACGTTCCAACCGGCGCGGCGCACCGCCTGCGCCAGGTCGAGGTTCTTCTCGTTCCCCGGCAAGCCGTGCAGCAGCACCATCGTCGGATGCGGCCCCGGTCCGGCGGCGATGTAGATCAGCCCGTTGATGGTCACGCCATTGCTCGGGATGTGCAGCACCTCCGAGCGCGCCGGATGCGCCGCATCGGCCGGCGGGTCGGTGAAGACGGCGGCCGGCGGCAGGGGCGGGGGCAGGGGGAGGGGCGGGGGCTTGGCCGACGCCGCGCCGCACAGGCTGAGCGCGGCCGCAGCCGCCAGAATCCAGGCTTTCATCGACAAGCTCCCCGTCACGCGGCGACAGCTAGGCGCGCGCGCGAGTGCCTGTAAAGTCCGCGGCCGGAGGCCGCTCATGAAGACCCGCATCACCGACCTGCTCGGCGTCAGATATCCCATCGTCCAGGCGCCGATGGGCTGGATCGCCCGGGCCCAGCTGGCCTCGGCCGTCTCCAACGCCGGCGGCCTGGGGATCATCGAGACCTCCTCGGGCGACCTGGAGGGCGTGCGTGGCGAGATCCGCAAGATGCGCGAGCTCACCGACAAGCCGTTCGGACTGAACGTCGCCCTGGCCTTCGTCCGCGACCCGGACATCGTCGGCTGGGTGGCCGACCAGGGGGTGCGCTTCGTCACCACCTCGGCGGGCGATCCGTCCCGGTATTGCGACGCCCTGAAAGCCGCCGGCATGATCGTCTTCCACGTGGTGCCCTCGCTGGC
>JAQGIJ010000230.1 GCA_028291285.1 Phenylobacterium sp.
AGGTCGTAGACGACGAGCGAATAGGCGAAATGCGCGCGGTCGGACTTCAGCGGACCGTGGTTCACCAGGTCGAGGGTCAGGTGGGCGGCGGCGAAGACGGCGAGCCCGGCCGCGGCGGATGCGAGCAGGCGGCTCGGCTGCAGGCGAGGCTCGGGCCAGATCAGGAACCACATCGGAAAGACGGCGAAGACGGCGTTGTGCCGCGTGTCGAGCGTCAGCAGGAACACGAAGGCGGTGGCCGCCGCCCCGATCAGGGTGAAGCTGGTCCTGAGCAGCAGGCGCCGCGTTCCGATGGCCAGAAGGATCACCAGAAGCGCGCTGAGCAGCGCGTCCTTCTGAACGTCGAAGAAGTCGAACGACAGCAGGGGCGTGACGGCGAGCAGGGAGATCGCCTGCCCCGTCGTGCGGTGGCCCGCGGCGATCAGCGCGTCGGTGAAGGCCAGCAGGCCGCCGGTCCAGAGCAGGAGCTGCAGCAGGAACATCGGCGCAGGGCCTCTGGCGATGTCCGCCAGCACCCCCAGCAGCACCGATCCCCAGACCGACGTGGCGTCGGTGAAGTAGAAGTTCAGGCCCTGGCGGTAGGCGCTGATCGCGTCGCCGTCGAAGCGGCCGGGGTACATGGCGAAGGCGAGGACCGCCAGCGCCAGCGCCAGGAAGGCCGCGTTCTGCACGCGGGCGCGGAGGATCGAGGACATGCGACTGGGAGCCCCCTTCCAATCGTCGAAGCCGTAGGTTGAGCATAGGCGAGCGCTGGCCGGTGGCAAGGCGCTTCTCATCCGGGAAGGGTGCGGTCCATCGCCCTCCCGTGGCGGTTGCGCGAACCGCCGCGAGGCCGACTATCTGGTGCAGGCGCGCAATGGACAGGCCGCCCGGCGCAGCCGATGCTCCGCCGCCTTCGTTTGGGGAGAGTCGGGGCTCATGACGACGCGGGCGCTGGTGTTGGGCGGCGGCGGGCCGGTGGGCGTGGCCTGGGAGAGCGGGCTGATCGCGGGGTTCGCGCAAGCCGGCGTTGACCTCGGCCAGGCCGACTTCGTGCTCGGCACCTCGGCGGGATCGATCGTCGGCGCGAGGCTCGCCATGGGCGTGCCGGCGGCGCAGCTCGCAGATGCCTCCCTCGCGATTAAGGCCGGAGCGCCGAGCGCGCCCGCGCCGGGCAGGCCGGCCCCGGACCTCTCCCGGATGCTGCAGCTGATGGCCGAGGCGCAGGGCGGGACGCGCAATCCCGCCGAGGTGCGCCGCGAGCTGGGCGCGCTGGCGCTCGCCGCCCAGACGCCCGGCGAGGAGGTCTATCTGCAAATGGTCGCCCGCTCGATCGGCGCCCCGCGGCCCGAGCGCTGGCCGCAGCGCGCCTTCGCCTGCACGGCGGTGGACGCAGAGGACGGCGGCTTCCAGCTCTGGGAGGACGTGTCGCAGGTGGACCTGCTGGCGGCGGTCGCCGCCAGCTGCGCCGTGCCCGGCATCTTCCCCCCGGTGACCCTGAAGGGGCGGCCCTACATCGACGGCGGCATGCGCTCGTTCACCAATGCCGACCTGGCCGGCGGCTACGACGTGGTGGTGGTGGTCGCGGTGCAGCCGCCCGGCGGCGCGCCGTTCACGTCCCGGCAGCTGGACGAGGAGGTCGAGAGCCTGCAGTCCGGCGGCGGGACCGTGGTGACCATCCTGCCCGACGAGGGTTCGGCCGCCGCCTTCGGGCCGAACCTGATGGACTTCGGCCGCAGCCCCGCCGTCGCCCGCGCCGGCCTCGCCCAGGGCGCGGCCCAGGCGGCGGTGCTGAAGGAGGTGTGGGGCTAGCGCCTCCCCCGGCGACCGATGCGCCGGTTTCAGCGCCGCCGCAAAGAAACTCAGCGGTCGAACTTGGTGGAGAGCACGATCGAGGAATTGGTCCGCTCGACGCCCTTCACCGCGCCGATCTCGTCGATCAGGGCGTCCATGTCGCGCACGCTTCCGGACTCGACGGCGGCGATCATATCGTAGGGCCCGCTCACCGACTGCAGGGCGCGCACGCCGGGGAGCCGCTTCAGCGCCGCGGTCACCGCCGCCGCCTGTTTCGGCTCGACGGTCAGCATCACATAGGCGTGGACCTGGGCGGCCTGGAAGCTCTCAGCGAGCTTGACGGCGTAGCCGGCGATCACACCGCTGCGTTCGAGCTTGGCGAGCCGGCTCTGCACCGTGGTGCGCGACAGCCCGAGCGCCCGGGCGAGCTCGGCCACCGGAGCGCGGGCGTTCTCGCGCAGGCGGGCAAGCAGGTTCTGGTCCAAGTCGTCCATCGTCGTTCCGCCGGCAAGTGTCGTCGATTAGCGCAGATTAGCTCAACGATCCGCCGAAGCGCCAATTGAAACCGGCTTCACTGTGGCCGACGATTCGGCATGGCCAAATCGGAGGCGCCCTTGCGCAAGGTGGCGGTGGTGGGAGCCGGCAAGATCGGCTCCACGGCGATCGATCTGCTGGTGGGATCCGGCGGCTACGAGGTGCTCGCCCTCGACGGCTCGCCGGCGGCGCTGGCCGCGCTCGATCCCCCTGGCCGGATCACCCGGCGGGCGCTCGCCGTCGAGGATCCGCAGGCGCTGGCGCGTGCGCTCGGCGAGCGTTTCGCGGTGGTCAACTGCGCCCCCTTCCAGCTGACCGAG
>JAQGIJ010000260.1 GCA_028291285.1 Phenylobacterium sp.
CGGCCCGAAGACGGCGATGGTGCTGGCCGCCGGCCTCGGCACCCGCATGCGGCCGCTGACCGACACCCGGCCCAAGGCGCTGATCGAGGTCGCCGGGCGCACCCTGATCGACCGGGTGCTGGACGAGCTGAAGGCCGCAGGCGTGGAGCGCTGCGTGGTCAACGTGCATCACTTCGCCGGCGAGATGGAGGCGCACCTCGCCGGCCGGCGCGACCTGGAGGTGCTGATCTCCGACGAGCGCGCCCAGCTGCTGGACTCGGGCGGCGGCATCCAGCACGCCCGGGCGCTGCTCGGCGACCAGCCGATCTTCGTGGCCAACATCGACAGCCTCTGGATGGATGGCGCGACTCCGCCACTCGAGACCCTGAAGCGTTCCTGGAATCCGGAGACGATGGACATCCTGCTGCTGCTCGTGCGCCGCGGCCACGGCATCGGCTTCGAGGGGCCGCAAGGCTTCCTCATGGACCAGGCAGGCCGGCTCACCCACTCCACCTCGCTCGATGTGGTGACGCCTTTCGCCAACGTCGGCTTCGGCATCCTCAAGCCGCAGATCCTCGACGACGAGCCCACTAAGGGCGCCTTCTCCATCATCCCGGCCTGGCATCGGCTGCAGCACGAGGGCCGCCTCTACGGCGCGGTGATGGACGCCTTCTGGATGCACGTCGGAGATCCCGCCGCGCGGGACGCCGCCGAGGCGAGGCTGACGTGAGCGTCCTCTTCGGCCAGGCCGCCCCGCGCTGGTTCAACATCCCGGCGCATCGGCCGTTCGCCGAAGACCTGGCGCGCGGCCTGTTCGAGGCGCTGAGCCCGCTCGGCCCCGAGGCCCTGTCGCAAGCCACCGTGCTGACCCCCACCCGGCGCGGCGCCCGCGCGCTCGCCGACGCCTTCGTGACCGCCGCCGGCGGCCGCGCCGTCCTGCCGCCGCAGATGCGCCCGCTGGGCGACCTGGAGGAAGGCGAGCCGCCCTTCGAGCCCGGCGACCTGTCGCTGGACCTGCCGGTGTCCATCGACCCGCTGCGCCGGCGATTCGAGCTCACCCGGCTGGTCGCCGAGCACCGCGACCTGCTGCCCGGGCGCGAGCTCACCGCATCCTCGGCCCTGGAGCTGGCGGACGCTCTGGGCGGCTTCCTCGACAGCCTGCAGATCGAGGAGATCGAGGCCGGCGAGCAGCTGGCGGAGCTGGTCGAGGCGGACCTCGCCGAACACTGGCGGGTGTCGCGCGACTTCTTGGAGGCGGCGCTGCGGGAATGGCCGCGCCGCCTGGCCGAGCTCGGCGTGGTCGACGTCTCCGAGCGGCGCGTGCGGCTGCTGCGCAAGCTGGCCGAGGCCTGGACGCTACGGCCCCCCGAAGGCGTGCTGGTGGCCGCCGGCTCGACCGGCACGGCGCCCGCCACCGCCGACCTGCTGCGGGTCATCGCCGAGGCGCCGCAGGGCTGCGTGGTGCTGCCGGGCCTCGACGACAGCCTGGCCGCCGAGGCCTGGGCGCAGGTGGGCGAGCAGCATCCGCAAGGCGCCATGCGCCGCCTGCTCGACCGCGCCGGCCTGACCCGCGCAGACGCGCCGACCTGGCCCGCCTCGGCCGGCTTCCAGGCGCAGGGCCGCTGGCGGCGGCGCGTGCTCAACGAGGCGCTCCGCCCGGCGGAAGCCACCGCCGACTGGCTGCGCGCCATCGAGCAGCTGCGGCTGGAGGGCGTCGCCGCCGGCGTCGACCCGATCGAGGCCGGGCTGGAGGGGCTCAGCCTGGTGAGCGCGCGCAACGAGGAGGAGGCCGCGACGGTCGCAGCCCTGCTGCTGCGCGAGGCGCTGGAAGAGCCGGAGCGGACCGCCGCCCTGGTCACCCCGGACCAGACCCTGGCCCGGCGGGTGAGCGCCAAGCTCGCCCGCTGGGGCGTGATCCCGGACTCCTCGGCCGGCGAAGCGCTGGCCGGCTGCCGCTGCGGCGCCCTGGCGGCGATCGTCGCACGGCTGGCGAAGGACCCCGCCGATCCGGTGGCCCTGCTGGCCGCCGTGAAGCATCCCCTCGTGCGGCTGGGCCTCGCCCCTGCCGAGTTCGCCCGCCAGCGCGAGGCGCTGGAGCGGCACGGCCTGCGCGGCGCGCGGCCGGCCGACGCCGGCGTCCTGGCCGAGAAGCTCGTCCGGACGCGCGCGCGTCTGCTGGCCAAGGCTGAGACCGCCGGCCGCGCGGCCGAGATCGAAGCGGCCGAGGCGCTATGTGGGCGGCTCGGCGCAACGCTCGCGCCCCTGGCCGAGCTCTTCGCGGCCGGCGCAGCGCCGCCGGCGGACGCCGCGCGCGTCCTGACGCAGGTGATGGAAGCGCTCGCGCGCGACGCCGACGACAACCTCGGCGAGCTCTGGAGCGGCCATGGCGGCGAGGCGATGAGCCGGCTGCTCTCCGGATTGATCCGCGAGAGCGACGGCCTGCCGTTGGTCACCGCGCGCGGCTTCGCCGACCTGCTCGAGCGACTGACGCAGGGCGAGACGGTGCGCACCGGCGGTGCGACCCATCCGCGGCTGCGCATCCTGGGCGCCATCGAGGCCAGGCTGGTGCGCGCCGACCGGCTGGTGCTGGCGGGGCTGGAGGAAGGCGTCTGGCCGCGGGGCGCGCCGGTCGATCCCTTCCTGTCGCGGCCGATGCGCGAGCGGTTGGGCCTGCCGAGCCCCGAGCGCCGCGTCGGCCTCTCCGCCCACGACTTCGCCCAGGCGGCCTGCGCGCCGGAGGTGGTGCTGCTGCACGCCGAGCGCCGCGAGGGCGCGCCGGCGGTCAAGTCCCGCTGGCTGTGGCGGCTGGAGACCCTGGCGCGCGGCGCGGGCGTCGCCCTGCCGGAACGGCCGGAGCTGATCGCTTGGGCGCGGCGCCTCGATGCCCCGGAGGGCTATGCGCCGGCGAAGCGCCCGGCGCCGCGCCCACCGCTCGCCGACCGGCCGACGAAGTTCGCCGTCACCCGCATCGAGGCCCTGACGCGCGACCCGTATTCCGTCTGGGCGCGCGACATCCTGCAGCTCTTTCCGATGGAGCGGCCGGACGAGCCGGTGGAGGCGCGCGCCCGCGGCACGGCCATCCACGCCGCTTTCGAGCGCTTCGCCCTGGATCACCCGCGCGAGCCGCCGGCCGACACGGCGGCGATCTTCGCCGGCCTCTACCTCGAAGAGCTGCGCCGCGCCGGCATGCCCGCGGAGGGGCTGGCGCGCGAGGCGGCGCTGGCCCGCGAGGCCGCCGCCTGGGTCGCTGAGCTAGAGGCGCGGCGCCGCGCCGACGGCCGCGTCATCCACGTTGAGAAGCAGGGCGCGCTGCCGGTCCGGGTCGACGGCCACGAGTTCACCCTGACGGCCAAGGCCGACCGCATCGAATCCGATCCGCACGGCTTCGGCCACATCCTCGACTACAAGACTGGCCGCGCGCCCTCCCAGAAGATGGTCGACACCGGCTTCTCGCCGCAGCTGACGCTCACCGCCGCCATCCTGGCCGGCGGCGGCTTCCCCGAGATCGGCCGGCTCGAGCCCGGCGAGCTCACCTACCTCGAAGTCACCGGCCGCAAGCCGGCCGGCCGCGAGGAGCCGCGCGCCGTTCCGGGCGGGATCGGCGACAAGGTCCCCGACAGCACCCAGGCGGCGGACGAGGCGCTGGCGGGCCTGCAGGACCTGCTCCGCCGCTACCTCGACCCTGAGCAGCCCTACCCCTCGCGCACGGCGCCGCAGTTCGTGCGCCAGCACCACGGCGACTACGACCATCTCGCGCGTGTCTTCGAGTGGTCCACCAGCGGCGAGGAGGGCGAGGCGTGACGGTCGTGCCGCTCATCTTCGACCCGCAGCGCACCGCGGCCGATCCGCAGATCAGCGCCTTCGTCCGCGCCAACGCCGGCTCCGGCAAGACCAAGACCCTGATCGACCGGGTGGCGCGCCTGCTGCTCGACGGGGCGGAGCCCGCGACCATCCTCTGCGTCACCTACACCAAGGCCGCGGCGGCGGAGATGCAGCGGCGTCTTTACCGGCGGCTCGGCGACTGGTCGGTGCGCGCGGACGGCCCGCTCACTGCGGAGCTCGCCGAGCTGGAGGGCCGGCCGGCCGGCGGCTACGACGCGGGACGGCTCTCCGAGGCCCGCGCCCTTTTCGCCCGGGCGCTGGAGACGCCGGGCGGGCTGAAGATCCAGACCATCCACGCCTTCTGCGAGAAGCTGCTGCGGCGCTTTCCGCTGGAGGCCGGCGTCTCGCCCGGATTCCGGGTGATGGACGACGCCGCCAGCGCCGCCACGGCCGCCGCCGCCCGCGGCGCGCTGGCCCACTACGCCATGAGCACCGATGGCGAGCTGGCCAAGGCTTATGCACGACTTTCCGTGGAGCTCGACTTCGGCGCCTTCCAGCAGATGTTCCGCGACTTCGAGGCGCGGCGCGGCCGGCTGTTCGACTTCTTCGCCGCCAGGGGCGGTCTCGACGGCGCCATCGACTGGGTCTGGGCGGTCTGCGGCGTCGCGCCCGGAACCACGCCGGACGCGGTGGAGGCCGAGGCGCTCGCCGCCTTCGACCGCGGGCTCTGGCGCGAGACCGCCGAGGTGCTGGGCCAGGGCGGCAAGCAGGACCAGAAGTGCGCCGCCCAGCTCGCGGCGGTGGCCGCGGCGGCGGAGATCGGCTTGCCGCAGATGCTGGCGGCGCTGTTCACCGAGGGCGGCGACGGCGACGCAGCCAAGTGGTGCGCCAGCACCTCGGGGCTGAAGGCCCACGAGGGGCTGCGCAGCCGGCTGCTGGCGGAACAGGATCGTCTTGCGGCCGCGCGCGAGCGGCTGCGCGGGGCGCGGGTGGCGGCCGGCACGATCGACGCGCTGCGCCTGGCGCGGGGCTATCTGGAAGCCTACGACCTGGAGAAGCGGGCCTTCGGCGGCCTCGACTTCGCCGACCTGATCGAGAAGACCAAGGCGCTGCTGTCGGCCAACCAGGCCGCCGCCTGGGTGCTCTACAAGCTCGACGGCGGCATCGACCACATCCTGGTGGACGAGGCGCAGGACACCGCCCCCGACCAGTGGGAGATCGTCCGCGCCCTGACCGGCGAGTTCTTCTCCGGCGAGGGCCGGCCGCGCGGGCGCGGGCTGGAGCGCAGCCTGTTCGTCGTCGGCGACGTGAAGCAGTCGATCTACTCCTTCCAGGGGGCCGATCCCGGCCGACTGGTCAGCGAGACCACCCGCTACGTGGCCGAGATCCGCGCGGCCGGCCGCCGGGCCCAGGAGGCGCCGATGGAGGCCTCGTGGCGCTCCACGGTCGACGTGCTGGGCTTCGTCGACGCGGTGTTCGCCACAGGCGTGCCGCCGCTGCCGGAGCCGCTGTCGCATCCGGCGATGCGCGACGGCCACCGCGGCTG
>JAQGIJ010000265.1 GCA_028291285.1 Phenylobacterium sp.
GCGAGCCGGACCAGCTCGAGCGACTTGTAGGCGGCGATCCCGCCGCCGACGATCAGGAGTATCCGCTGTTCGGCCACTTGGGCCCCCGTCAAGGTCCGGCCGCAGATGTAAGCGCAAAGGCCTTAACGGACAAATCCAGGGGGGACTCGACTCCCTCGGATTTCTGTGTTCATTCTTTGTTCCAGCCAAGCTTACGAGGGAGAACATGGATGGCTGGGGTAATGAGAACGGCGCCGCTGGCGCTCGCTCTGTCGGTCGCGGCGCTGCTGAGCGCCTGCGACAACGGTCCGTCGGCGGTGGCCGCCAAGCAGCAGGCCGCCGGAACGCAGATGGCCTACGCCACGGCGCCCGCCGGGTCCGGCGCAGACACCGCGACCAAGGTCGACCACCGCAAGGACCCGGTGAAGCTGCTGGACGGAAAGCCGGAGTGGGCCGCCAGCCGGCGCTATTCGGCCGGGGAGAGCGCCCAGCACGCCTTCGACCGCAACGGTGAGGCTTTCGGCGCGGGCAGCCTCCAGGACTATGTCCGCAAGGCGCACGCCTTCGTCGAGCATCCGCCGAAGGGGGTGGAGACCATCAACCGGCCCAACGGCGACACCCTCTTCTACGACGCCAAGGCCAATGTCTTCGCCGTGGCCGACAAGGCCGGCGCGCCCCGCACCATGTTCAAGCCCGACGATGGCGCGGCCTACTGGCAGCAGCAGAAGGACCGCGAGGCCAAGAGCCAGACCGCCCGCGCCGAGCGTTCGCACCGCGCCTCCGGCGACGACGCGGCGTAACTCTCCGCTGTCATCCCGGTTTCGCGACGCGAAGACCGGGACCCATGAACAGTGCGGCGGAAAGTCCGTCCGCAGCGCCACAGCCACTTGTTTTGCGTCGTGTGCATGGGTCCCGGACAGCCGCTCTCGCGGCTTGCGGGACGACCGTGGCTAGCGCAGCCACATGGCCGCCAGGAAGGCGACGCCGGCGGCCAGGGCGCCGAGCGCGAACCACAGGATCGCGGTCTGCTCGCGGGCCTGGTCGTGCAGCTCCACGGTGGCGCTGGTCGGCGGGTTGATGGCCAGGCGGGCGAGGTTGCGCACGGCCTGCTCGGCCTCGCCGGCCAGGCGGCGGAGGCGGGTCTGGGGAGAGAGCTCGCGGGCGATCCAGCGGCGCACGACCGGCTCGGCGGCCGACCAGATATCGTGCTCGGGATAGATCCGCCGGGCGACGCCCTCCACGGTCATCATGGTCTTCTGCAGCAGCACCAGCTCGGGGCGCAGCCGCATCTCGAAGAGGGCGGTGATCTCGAAGAGCTGGGTCAGCACCCGGCTCATCGGCACCTCGCTGGCGGCGCGGCCGAACATCGGCTCGCCCACCGCACGGAGCGCCTGGGCGAATTCGGCGACGCTGTGGCGGGCCGGCACATAGCCCGCGTCGAAGTGGACCTGGGCCACGCGGATGTAGTCCCGCTGCAGGAAGCCCCAGAGGATCTCCGCCAGGTAGCGGCGCTCGGGCGCGCCCAGCCGGCCGATGATGCCGAAATCCACCGCGGTCAGCTGGGCCGGGGCTGCGACGAACAGGTTGCCCTCGTGCAGGTCGGCGTGGAAGACGCCGCGGTCCAGCGCCTGGGAGAGGAAGGCGCGGATCAGGTTGTCGGCCAGCTGGCGGTGGTCGAGGCCCGGCTGGTCCAGCGCCGCCGCGCCGGAAAGCGGCAGGCCCTGCGCCCACTCCATGGTCAGCGCCCGCTTGCCGACGCCGTCCCAGATCACCTTCGGCGCGCGCATGTAGCCGTCCTCGGCCATCACCTCGCCGAGCTCGTCGGCGCCGGCGGCCTCCAGCCGAAGGTCCAGCTCCAGCTCGGTCGCCCGGATCACGGTCTGGGCGAAGCCCATCGGCTCCAGCCGGCGCGCCGGCGGCGCCAGCCGCTCGGTCAGCCGGGCGGCCAGCCGCAGCACCTCGGCGTCCTCCGCCACCCGCCGGGCGATGCCGGGCCGCAGGATCTTCACCGCCACGCGGCGGCCGTCGATCAGGGTCGCCTCGTGCGCCTGGGCGAGCGAGGCGGCCGCCACCGGCGGGCCGAAGACGGCGAACAGGCTCTCCAGCGGCCGGCCCAGCGCCGTCTCCAGCTCGCGGCGCGCCACCTCCTGGGGGAAGGGCTCCAGCCGGTCCTTCAGCCGCGACAGGTCCTCGGCGAACTCGCGCCCGAAGATGTCGGCCCGGGTCGACAGCAGCTGGCCCAGCTTGATCGCCACCGGGCCCAGCCGCTCCAGCGAGCGCGCCAGCCGCTCGCCCGGCCGGCCCTGGCGCGCCCCGCGGCCGGCGAACAGCCGCAGCGCCTTCGACAGCGCGGCCACGGACGGCGGATAGAGGGCGTCCAACTCGCGTGGCAGCAGCGCGTCGTTGCGCACGAGCATCCAGCCGGCGCCGATCAGCCGCCCGAACGCGGCGGGCCCGCCCATGCCGCTAAAGGGCCCGGGCGGTGTGCAGGGCGGCCACCCCGCCGGTGAAGTTGGTGAACTCGACCAGGCCGAAGCCCGCCTCGGCGATCATGCCGGCGAACCGCCGCTGGTCTGGAAAGCGGCGGATGCTCTCAACCAGGTACTGGTAGGCCTCGCGGTCGCCCGCCACCCGGGCCCCGATCTGCGGGATCACCTTGAAGGACCAGGCGTCGTAGAGCTTCTGCAGCGGCTCGGTGACCGGCCGGGAGAACTCCAGGCAGAGAAACCGCCCGCCGGGCCTCAGCACGCGCCGGGCCTCCCTGAGCGCGGCTGCGATGTCGGTGACGTTGCGGATGCCGAAGGCGATCACATAGGCGTCGGCGCAGCCGTCCGGCAGCGGCAGGCGCTGCGCGTCGCCCACCGCCCAGGCCATCTCCGGCTCGGAGCCCTTCGCCCGGCCGGCGGCGATCATCTCCGCGTTGTAGTCGACCACGAACACCCGCGCGTCGGCGCCGCCGCGGCGCAGCTGGGCGCGCCGGGCCATCTTCGAAAAGCGCCGGGCCATGTCGCCGGTGCCGCCGGCGCAGTCGACGATCACCTCGCCGGGCTGCGGATTGAGCCGGGCGGCGACGGCGTCTTTCCACAGCCGGTGCACGCCCCCGCTCATCAGGTCGTTCATCAGGTCGTAGCGGCGGGCCACCCGGTCGAAGACGCCGCGCACGAGGCTGGCCTTCTCCCGGGCGTCGACGTCGCGAAAGCCGAAGGTGGCGGCGGGTCCGGTCATGTTCCACGCTCTTAGCGCCGAGCCTGCGGGCCTCCAAGGCTTGGCGTGCGCCTTTCGCCGTGCCACTGCAGGCCATGCCCGAATTGCCCGAGGTCGAGACGGTCCGCGGCGGCCTGGCCCCCGTCCTGGAGGGCCACCGGCTGGCCCGCGTGGAGGCCCGACGCCCCGACCTGCGCTTTCCGCTGCCCGTGAACTTCGTCCAGCAGCTGACCGGGGCGACCGTCCTTACGCTCACCCGGCGGGCGAAGTACCTGCTGGCTCGCCTCGACCGCGAGGACACCCTCGTGATGCACCTCGGCATGAGCGGCCGCTTCGAGATCGCCCGGCCCGAGGGGGCGAGCCGCCCCGGCGGTTTCCACTACGCGCCGGACCCCGATCCCAAACACGCCCACGTCGTCTTCGAGACCGAGGCCGGGACGCGGGTCACCTATTACGATCCCCGCCGCTTCGGCTACATGAGCCTGGTCAACACCGCGACGCTGCACCTGCACCCCTGGTTCACCGGCCTGGGTCCCGAGCCGCTCTCCGCGGATTTCGACGCTGCGCGGCTGAAGGCGGCGTTCAAGGACCGCAGGCAGGGCCCCAAGACCCTGCTGCTCGACCAGCGGATCGTGGCCGGGCTCGGCAACATCTATGTCTGCGAGGCGCTGCACCGGGCGCGCATCTCGCCCTTCAGGCCGGCTGGCCGCATCTCCGGTCCGAGGCTCGAGCGGCTGGTCGAGGCGGTGCGCGAGGTGCTGACCGAGGCGATCGCGGCGGGCGGCTCCACCTTGCGCGACTACGCCCAGGCCGACGGCGCCCTGGGCTATTTCCAGCACCGCTTCCGCGTCTACGACCGCGAGGGCCGGCCCTGCTCGAACGCGGGCTGCGCCGGGACCATCCACCGCAAGGTGCAGGGTGGCCGCTCCACCTTCTACTGCCCCGTCTGCCAGCGCTGAGCTAGGCTTCGGCGATGCGCTCCCTTCGTCTCGGCCTTGCCGCGCTGGTCCTTGCGGTGTTCGCGGCGGGCGCCGCCCAGGCGCGGCCGCCGGTATGGGTGGTGCGGGACAAGGACTCCGAGCTGGTCCTGTTCGGCTCCGTGCACCTCTTGCCGCACGGCCTCGACTGGCGCCCGCCGGCGCTGGTCCAGGCGCTGAAGCGCGCGGACGACATCTGGTTCGAGCTGCCGATCGACCCGGCCACCGAGGCCGAGACCACCCGGCTCGCCGGCCAGCTGGGCGTGCTGCCCCCCGACCAGTCGCTGTTCAAGATGCTGCCGGCGGCGGACGCGCAGCGGCTGTCGCGCGTCGCCCAGGCCTATGGCGCCGATCCCGCCGTGCTCGACCGGCTGAAGCCCTGGCTCGCCGAAGTCGCCCGGGGCGGGGCGGCCCACAAGACGGCCGGGGCCGGCGGCGAGGACGGAGGCGAGCGGGCGGTGGCGGCCGAGGTCCCGCCCACGGCCCGGCGCCGGGCCTTCGAGACGCCGCGCGAGCAGATCGACCTGCTGGCCGCCGCCCCGCCGGCTGAGCAGATGGCCTCGCTGCGCGAGACGCTGAAGGAGATGGAGGACCAGCCGGACGAGTTCGCCATCCTGGTGCGCGCCTGGATGGCCGGCGACCTGAAGGCGCTCGACCGCGAAGCGCTGCAGCCTCTGCGCAAGGCCTCGCCCAGCCTCTTCGGCCGCATCGTCACCGACCGGAACGCCCGCTGGACCGAGGCGCTGGATGCGCGGCTGAAGGGCCGTGGCCGCACCGTGGTCGTCGTCGGCATGGGCCACCTGATCGGGCCCGACGGCGTGCCGGCCCGCCTGCGCGCGCTTGGCTATCGCGTCGAGGGGCCTTAAAGCGGCCCGAGCCAGAGCAACGGCCCCGGAGACACGCGATGAGCTACTCGACGCTACTCGTTGAAACTGCCGACGGCGTCACGCTGATCCGGCTGAACCGGCCCGAGGCGCTGAACGCGCTGAACACCCAGGTGCTGGAGGAGCTTTCGCAGGCCCTCGACGCCGCCGAGGCGGACGAGGCGGTGGGCTGTGTGGTGCTGACCGGCTCCGAGCGGGCCTTCGCGGCCGGCGCCGACATCAAGGAGATGTCGGACAAGACCTACGCTCAGATGTTCGCCGGCGACTTCTTCTCCAAGGGCGCGCGGCGGATCGAGCAGTTCCGCAAGCCGATCATCGCCGCGGTGGCGGGCTATGCGCTGGGCGGCGGCTGCGAGCTGGCCATGCTCTGCGACTTCATCATCGCCGCCGACACCGCCAAGTTCGGCCAGCCGGAGATCAACCTGGGCGTCATGCCGGGGATCGGCGGCACCCAGCGGCTGACCCGGCTGGTGGGCAAGTCCAAGGCCATGGACATGGTGCTGACCGCCCGCCAGATGGACGCCGCCGAGGCCGAGCGCTCCGGCCTGGTCTCCCGCGTGGTCCCCGCCGACAAGCTGCTCGAGGAGGCCATGGCCGCGGCCAGGCGCATCGCCGCCCAGTCGCCGCTGGCGACGATGATGAACAAGGAGCTGGTCAACGCCGCCTACGAGACCACCCTGACCACCGGCGTGGCCATGGAGCGGCGGCTGTTCCACTCGCTGTTCGCCTTCGAGGACCAGAAGGAGGGCATGGCCGCCTTCGTCGAGAAGCGCAAACCGCAGTTCAAGGGCCGCTAGAGCCCGATGCGGCTGCTGGCCTTCGGCGACAGCTTTGTCGCGGGCGTCGGCGATCCCGAGCACCGGGGCTGGGTAGGCCGCGCGCTCGCCGGCCGGCGCGACGTGACGCTCTACAACCTCGGCGTGCGGCGCGAGACCTCCGCCGACGTCGCCGCCCGCTGGCGGCGGGAAGCCGAGCCGCGGCTGATTGACCGGGAGCCCTGCCGCATCGTCTTCTCGCTGGGGACCAACGACGGCTTCCCGCAAGGCGGAGCCCCGCGGGTCACCCCGGCGCAGTCCCTGCTCAACGTCCGCGCCCTGCTGACCGAGGCCGGCGGCCTCTGCCCAGTGCTGCTGGTCGGCCCGCCGCCGGTGGCCGAGCCCGCCCGCGCCGCCCGCACCGAGGGGCTCAACGAGAACCTCAAGCTGCTCTGCGCCCGCCTGAAGGCGCCCTTCATCGACGTCTTCCGCCCGCTCGCCGCCGACGGGCTCTGGACCGCCGAGGCGGCGGCGTTCGACGGCGCGCACCCGGGCGCGGCCGGCTACCAGAGGATGGCGGAGCTGGTCGCCGCCCATCCCGCCTGGCGGAGCTTCACTCAGAGCGACTAGGGAGGGCTTGCGTGTCGCGTTGAACCGGCGCAGCAGGCGCGCTACTCCACGTCGAGGGGCGCCGAGGCGCATGACGGGAGCGTCTCGGCTTCCGGTTGAGATTTGGGGGTCGAGCTTGCTCGAGAAATCGCCGCCGAATGTGGGCCTGCAGCCCGGCGTAATCCAATCCATCGCCGGCGCGAGCTCGCTGGCCGTGCTGATCGTCGGCATGCACAGGAGCGGCACCTCGGCGCTCGGCGGCATGCTGAACAAGCTGGGCGTGGCGGTCCCCGAGGACCTGCACCCCGCCGACGAGCACAACACGCGCGGCTATTTCGAGCCCCAGCGGATCATCGCCTTCCATGAGCGCCTGCTGGCCAAGCTCGGCTCGCCCTCGAACGACCCGCTGCCGCTGACCTACGACTGGCTCCGTTCGCCTCTCGGCGAGGCGGCCGCGGAGGAACTGGCCGAGATCCTCGACGAGGAGTTCGCGGCCAATCCCATGTGCCTCTTCAAGGACCCGCGCATCTGCCGGCTGATGCCGGTGTGGAGCGCGGCCCTGATGAAGAGCGGCCGCGCCGCGGCGGCCATCCTGCCCTACCGCGATCCGTTGGAGGTGGCGGGGTCACTCGCCGCCAAGGCTGGGCTCGGACGGCCCTATTCGCTGTTCATGTGGCTGCAGCACGTGATCCTGGGCGAGCGGTTCACCCGCGAGACGCCGCGGAGCTTCTCGGCCTACGACGACCTGATGGCCGACTGGCGCGCGGTCTCCGCCAAGCTGCAGCGCGATCTGGGGCTGACCTGGCCGAAGGACGTCATGCGGGCGGGACCCGAGGTGGACGCCTTCCTCAGCGCCGAGCTGCGCCACCACCAGAGCCGTAGCGAGGCGCTGGACCCCGCCGAGCCGCTCGACGCGCTCTGCCAGCGGGTGTGGGAGGGTCTGCTGAGGTTCGAGGCGGACCCCTATGATTCCGCCGCGATGGCGGCGTTCGATGCGGTCTGGGCCGATTTCGAGACCGCTTTCGGCGTGTTCGGCCCACTGGTGATCGACTACCAGCACCGCGACGCGGAGCTCTCGGCGCTCAAACACCTGCAGGCCCAAGCCATCCACGACCAGGCCGAATTCCACGCGACGGCCCTGGAGCGGATCAAGGAGCTGGAAAGCGTGGTGCGCTGGCGGGACCGCGAGTTGCGCGACGTCTCGCGGACGACCCAACGGATCCAGAATGAAGTGGAGGCCGCGCTAAAGCAAAGCCAGGCGGCCGCCGAGCAGGCTCACCAGGACGCGCAGCGGATCTGGCGCGATGCGGAGCGCGCCGAGCAGGAGTCGCTTCGGCTTCGCCAGGAACTGCAGCGCGTCCACAGCGCGGCCCGGCGGGACGCCTATAGCGCGCAGGCCTACGCCCAACAGCTGGAAGGCCGGCTGCATCAGATCGAGTCGAGCACCTTCTGGGCGATCAGCCATCCGCTGCGACGGGCGCTGGTGAAGTATCCGAGCCTGCGCCTTGCGGGACGACGGGCGCTGAAGCTGGCGTGGTGGACCGCCACCTTCAGGCTCGGCCGCAAGTTGCGCGAGCGCGCTCTCGCCACGACAGCGCTGTCGAGCGGCGCGGCGTCCGCGCCGCTCGAGACGGTCGGCCCCGAGCTCGACCTCGGCCCGGCGCCGACGTTCTCGCAGCCCAGCCCCGCCACGCTGGAGCCGCTGCGCGGCCCGGGCTCGGAGCCGCCGCCCGGATCCGAGCCTGCGGCCTACAGCGGCGCGGCGGCGAACGCGCCGCGGTCCATGCCGCTGCCCTCGGTCCGCGCCGACCTGCCCGCCATCGAGAAGGCGTTCAACGGGCACGTCCTCTTCGTCTCGGGCGAGCCCGCCACGCCCGGCCACCGCTACCGGATCGTCCGCTGGGCGGAGGCAGCGCAGCGCGCCGGCGCGACGACCACTGTGATCGCCGCCGACGAGATCCCGCAGTATCTGCATGAGGTGCGCTTCGCCGACTTCGTCTTCCTGTGGCGCGTCGGACTGGACGAGCGCGTCGAGAGCCTGGTCAACATCGCCCGGGAAGCCGGGACGCCGGTGGTGTTCGACACCGACGACCTGATGTTCGATCCGGAGCTGGCGAAGGCGCAATACATCGACGGCATCCGCAGCCAGGGCTTCGACGAAGAGGAGGTGGCCGCCTTCTTCAGCCGCGTCCGGGAGGTGCTGGTGCGCGCCGACTACTGCACGGCGCCGACGCCCTTCCTGGTGCAGCGGATGCGGCTCTTCGACAAGCCCGGCTTCGTCCTGCCCAACGGCTTCGACGAGGAGGTGCTGCAGCGGTCGCGGCTCGCGGCCCGCCGCCGCCGGCAGACGCCGCCGGACGGTCTCGTCCGGATCGGCTACGCCACCGGCACCCGCACGCACCAGAAGGACTTCGCCCAGTGCGTCGAGGCCGTCGCCGACGTGCTGCGCGCGCATCCCCAGGCGCGGCTGGTGGCCTTCATCCACGGCGAGGACCCGGTGCTCGACCTCGCCGAGTTCCCGGCGATGGCGGGCCTGGAGCAGCAGGTGGAATGGCGCCAGCTCGTCCCGCTGGACCAGCTTCCCGACGAGCTCGCGCGCTTCGACATCTGCATCGCCCCGCTCGAGGTCGGCAATCCGTTCTGCGAGGCCAAGAGCGAGCTGAAGTTTTTCGAGGCGGCCCTCGTCGACGTGCCCACCGTGGCCTCGCCGACCGAGCCGTTCCGCCGCGCCATCCGCGAGGGCGAGACCGGCTTCCTGGCCGCCGACCTGGACGGCTGGCGCAAGGCGCTGACGCGGCTCATCGAGGAGCCGGAGCTGCGTCGCGCCATCGCCCAGGCGGCGCTCTACGAGGCGCTGGCGGACTACGGGCCGGAGCGCCGGGTGGAGGCGTTCCTGTCGGTGATGGAGCAGGTGATGCTGAGCCCGCGCCGGGCCGGCCGCGCCTTCGAGCTCGAGCTGTTGCGGCGCGCCCGGCCGCGGGCCAAGCCGCCGTTCGTCGCCGCCCACGAGATCGTGTTCGAGCGCGACAGGCTGCGGCCGTCGGCCGTCACGGTGGTCATTCCGCTCCACAACTACGCCGGCTACATCGTGGAGGCGCTGGAGTCGGTGCGCAACCAGACGGTGGGCGACGTCGACCTGATCGTCGTCAACGATGCTTCCACCGACAACTCCGAGGCGGTCGCCCAGGAATGGCTGGAGGCCCACGCCGAGCGCTTCAACCGCGTGCTGCTGATCCGGAACCTGAACAACGCGGGCCTGGGCTTCACCCGCAATGTCGCCTTCGCCAACGCCGAGACGCCCTACGTCCTGCCGCTGGACGCCGACAACCGTCTGCGGCCGCACTGCATCCAGCAGACGCTGCACGCGATCGAGCGCTCGGCGGCGGCCTTCGCCTATCCCCGCATCCGCCATTTCGGCGAAAGCGACGCCGAGATCGGCAAGCAAAGCTGGTCGGCTGCGCGGTTCACCAACGGCAACTACGTCGACGCCATGGCCCTGGTGCGCCGCTCAGCCTGGGCGGAGGCCGGCGGCTACGATCACGTGCGCTACGGCTGGGAGGACTTCGACTTCTGGTGCCGCCTCGTTGAGCGCGGGATGTTCGGCGTCCAGGTGCCGGAGTACGTCGCCGACTACCGCGTGCACGGCGCCTCCATGCTGCGCACCGAGACCGAGCTCGTCCGCAACAAGCTGCGCCTGATCGAGGACATCGAGCGCCGGCACAGCTGGCTCAGGATCGAGCGGCCGAGGCTGCCGGACGGCGCGACCGCCACCACGGCTGCTGCGGAGGCCATGAGCCAGCCGGCGGACGGCGTCACCGCCGAAGCCCAGCGTCTCGACAAGATCCTGCCGCTGCTCCGCTGCCCGGAGAGCGGCGGCCAGCTGGTCCGCGACGGCGAAACCCTGCGGGTTCTCGGTTGTGACAAGCACTGGCCGATCGTGCGCGGACGGCCCGTGCTCTGCCCGGGCCTCGACGAGCCACGCATCGCCGAGGCGTACGACTCCCACAAACTACCGCCCCGCGTCATCGAGCTGATCGAGAGGACCGAGGGCTTCGTGCTCAACCTCTCGGCTGGAAACAGCCCGAAGCGCTACGAGCATGTGGTCGAGGCGGAGTTCGCCATCTTCCGCCACACCGACGTGGTCGCCGACGCCCACGCCCTGCCTTTCGCCGACGACAGCTTCGAGCTGGTCATCTCAATGAACGCCTTCGAGCACTATCGTTCGCCGGAAAAGGCGGCCGAGGAGATCCGGCGGGTGCTGAAGCCCGGCGGCCAGGTGCTGATCCACACCGCCTTCCTGCAGCCGCTGCACGAGGCGCCCTGGCATTTCTTCAACGCCACGCGCTACGGGGTGGAGAAGTGGTTCGAGCGCTTCGAGACGCTCAACCTGAAGGTCTCGGACAACTTCAACCCGATGAACGCGCTGAGCTGGCTGGCCTCCGAGGCCGAACAGGTGCTGCGCTCGGAGGTCTCGGGCGAGGAGGCCGACCGGCTCGCCTCGACCACCGCCAAGGACCTGATCGCCATGTGGCGCGATCCGGCGCAGCGCGACACGCCCCTGTGGCGCAACATCCTTCAGGCGCCGCAGCCGGCGCTCGAGCGCATCGCCGCCGGCTTCGAGTACCTGGGCCGCAAGCCGTCATGAGCGCCCAGCGCCCATGAGCGATCCGCGCCGGGTCAGCTTCCTGGTGGCCGGGGTGCAGAAGGGCGGGACCACGGCGCTCTTCCACTATCTGGACGACCTGGCCGGCGTGCAGATGGCGCCGGCGAAAGAGGTGCACTTCTTCGACGTCGAGGCCGGCGTCGACTGGGCGCGCCCGGATTACGAGCCGCTGCATGCCGCCTTCCCCGCGGTCGACGGCCGGCCCCGCGGCGAGGCGACGCCGATCTACCTCTACTGGCCGAACTGCCTGGAACGGATCGCCCGCTACGATCCGGCGATGAAGCTGATCTTGCTGTTCCGCGATCCGGTGGAACGGGCCTGGTCGCAGTGGAAGATGGAATACGCCAGGGGCTGGGAGACCCGGCCCTTCGCCTGGTGCGTGCGCGAGGGCCGCGCGCGGGTGGACAGCCCCGAGGCGCCCGGCTTCCATCGCGTGTTCAGCTATGTCGAGCGCGGCTTCTACGGCGCCCAGCTCGAGCGGCTGTTGGCGATCTTTCCGCGCGGGCAGGCGCTGCTGCTCAGGTCGGAGGACCTCGACCGCCGGCCGGACGAGACGCTGGGGCGGATCTGCCGCTTCCTTGGCGTGGCGCCCCCGGCCGCGGCGGTGACCCCGCGGCGGGAGCTGGTGGCCAGGGACATCGACTATGGCGCGCCGATCAGCGCCGCCGATCGCGCCTATCTGCGGGAGGTCTTCGCCGAGGACCTGCGGCGCTTCGCGGCGCTGTCGGGCCTGCCGGTCGAGGGCTGGCTCGCGGGCGAGCCAGCCTCCGCGCCGCCGGCCGCACCGGAACGGGGCATTTGGTCGAGGCTTCGGGCGCTGCGCCATTGACCCGCCGGCCGGCCTTGCGTATATCCGCGCCTCCGATTTTACGCCCCCGGTCCGCCGGGCGCGCTGGTTTTTGAGAGCTGAAGAATGGCCAATACGCCCGGCGCCAAGAAGGCGGTCCGCAAGATCGCCCGCCGCACCGAAGTCAACAAGGCGCGCCGCTCGCGGGTGCGCACCTTCCTGCGCCGCTTCGACGAGGCCCTCGCCGCCGGCGACGCCGCCCAGGCCAGGACCGCCTTCGTGGAAGCCCAGTCCGAACTGATGCGGGCGGTGTCCAAGGGCGTCGTCCACAAGAACACCGGCTCGCGGAAGGTCTCGCGCCTGGCCGCCCAGCTGAGGAAGCTCGCGGCCGCCTGAAGAGGCCGCGCGAGCTGGCGCCCGGCGCCGCTGCGATAGCTGCAAATTGATCAGACAGCGTCCGGTTTCCGGGCGCTGTTTTTTCGCGTCTGAATGCCCGCCCAGATGCGACTCGTGCGGCGAATCTACTCAGCGCTCTGACCGAAGAACGGGCGTTTCCCTTGGCGCGAGAGGGGCTCCCGCAAGTCAACGAAAATATCCGCGCAAGCGCCGAAGAATCCCCGTTGACCCCCCAAGGCGCCCGACTACTCTCTGCGGTCTTACAGGCGTCTTCTATCTGATCCCGGACCAACGGGACGCCGGCGGAGCACATGTGTTCGCCGTGTAAGAGCTTGTGTTTATTGATGAAGGCCGGTCTCAGCGTGGGGCGGAGGCCGAGAGGGTGGGGTTGACGGATGACAATGAGGGGGGCTGCGGGAGCTATGGCTGAAGCGCCGGCCGGGGCGGTCTGGATCAAGACCTGCCAAGTGCTCAAGCGAGAGCTAGGCGAGGCGACTTTCGGCTCCTGGCTCGGCCAAGCAGCGCTGAAGGAGACCGGCGACGAACTGTGCCTGGTGGCGGCCACGGGCGTGGCGCGCGACTGGATCCGGCGGCATGCCTGGCGGCGCATCGGCGAGCTGTGGGCGCAGCACGATCCCCTGGGCCGCCGGCTCGACCTGAAGTCACGCATGGAGGTGGACTCCGCAGGCGCCGTGGCCGCGGCGCCGGTCGCCGCCCCCGTGCCGGCCAATTCGCCCACCGCGCCCGAAGTGTTCGAGGTCGAGGCCGAGGTGGTGCCGCCGGTGGCCGCCCGCCAGGGCCGGCTTCAGGGCCTGCAGGAGCGCTTCTCCTTCGACACCTTCGTCTCCGGGCCAGCCAACGAGTTCGCCTTCGCCGTGGCGCGTCGCGTGGCCACCTGGGCCGACGGTCACTTCAACCCGGTCGTCTTCCACGGGCCCTACGGCTTCGGCAAGACGCACCTGCTCAACGCCCTGGCCTGGGAGGCTATCCGCAATGCGCCCAGCAAGCGCGTGGTCTACCTCTCGGCGGAGCGGTTCACCTCGACCTTCGTCAAGGCGCTGCAGGATCGCCAGACCGCGGCCTTCAAGGAGGAGCTGCGCAACGCCGACCTGCTGCTGATCGACGACGTGCACTTCGTGGCCGGAAAGCCCAGCACCCAGGAAGAGCTGTTCCACACCCTGATCGCACTGGTGGAGGACGGCCGTCGGGTGGTGATGACCGCCGACCGTTCGCCGACCGAGATCTCGGAGATGGAGCCCCGCCTTCGCTCGCACCTGCAGGCCGGCCTGGTCTGCGGCATCGAGCCGGCGGATCGCAACCTGCGCCTGGGCATCCTGGAGCGGAAGCTCGCCACCCTGGCGCAGCAAGGCCGCTTCCATCCGGCCGCGCGGCCTGAGGTGCTGCAGTTCCTCGCCGACCGCTTCACCGACAGCGTGCGCGAGCTGGAAGGCGCGCTGAACACCCTGGTGGCCCGCGTCGGCGCCGACGTCGCCCGCCTGAGCCTCGACGAGGCCCAGGGGATCCTGCGGCCGCACCTGGCTTGCAACGAGCGCAAGGTGACGGTGGATATCATTCAGAAGACTGTCGCCGAGCACTACAGCCTCAAGCAGGCGGACCTGATCTCCGAGCGGCGCGCCCGCGTGGTGGCCCGGCCGCGGCAGGTCGCCATGTGGCTCGCCAAGCAGATCACCACCCGCAGCCTGCCGGACATCGGCCGGCGCTTCGGCGGCCGTGACCACACCACGGTGCTGCACGCGGTGCGGCGCATCGAGGCGCTGAAGGCCGAGGACCCCGCGCTGGCCCGCGACGTCGACGTCCTGCTGCGCAAGCTGCGGGGGTAGGGCGCGCAGGCCTGACCCTTCGTCAGGATTGCGCGGGCCTTCCGCGGCTGCGAGGCTGCGGCTCGCGGCCGCCGTGCGTCAGACGCGGCGCCCGGGCAGGGAGGCGATCATGAAGCTGGCGCTGGCCATCGGGCCGGGCGATCCCGAGTACAGCCTCCCGATCCCGTTGATCCTGAAGGCCGAGGCGCTGGGCTTCGACAGCGTCTGGACGGCGGAGACCTATGGCGCGGACGCCATCACGCCGCTCGCCTATATCGCCGCGCTCACCAAGAGGATCCGCCTCGGCACCTCGATCGCCCAGCTGGACGCGCGCACCCCGGCCAACCTCGCCATGTGCGCCCAAACCATCGACCGGCTGGCCGGAGAGGGGCGGATGATCGTCGGCCTCGGCGTCTCCGGACCGCAGATCGTCGAGGGCTGGTACGGCCGGCCCTGGGGCAAGCCGAATACGCGGATGCGGGACACCGTCGCCATCCTGCGGAAGATCTGGCGGCGCGAGCATGTCGCCCACGCCGGCAAAGAGATCGCGCTGCCCTACACCGGCGAAGGCGCCATTGGCCTGGGCAAGCCGCTGAAGAGCGCCATCCACGGCAATCCGGACATTCCGATCTACCTCGGCACCCAGACGCCGCTGAACGTGAAGATGACCGGCGAGATCGCCGACGGCTGGCTGGGCTTCCACCTCGTGCCCGCCAACGTGAAGCACTACACGGCCATGCTGGAGGAGGGGCTCGCGCGCCGCACCGACGGTCGCACCCTCAAGGACCTCGACATCTCCGCGCTGGTGGGCGTGCTCCCCGGCGACGACGTCAAGGCGCTGCTGCAGGCCCCCAAGCCGCACATCGCCCTGTTCGCCGGCGGCATGGGCGCCAGGTCGATGAACTTCCACAAGGACGCCATGATCCAGCGCGGCTACGGCGAGGCGGCCGAGCGC
>JAQGIJ010000274.1 GCA_028291285.1 Phenylobacterium sp.
GTCAGCGCGTCCTTCGGCGGGCAGCCCCAGAACGGGAAGGGGCCGCCGGTCATCCGCCGGTTGATCTCCGCGCCGACGCCGAAGCGGTTGTTGGTGTTGTCGGGCTTGTCCTTGGCCATCTTGTCGATCTGGTTCCAGACCGCGCGCCAGGGCGGCTCGCCCGGCAGCTTCAGCGCCTCGGCGAAGCCGCGCGGGAAGGCCAGGCAGAAGTCGACCCCCAGCAGCGTCCGCTCGCCGCGCTTCTTCAGGTCGTCGAGGATAGCGGTGATCCGCTTCTCCGCCTCCCCGCGGGTCGGCGGATTGTAGCTCTCGAACGCCATGCGGAAGCGCAGGTCGCGCTTGAGCACGCCGATCCAGATGGAATCGGCGCCGGTGGTCGGCTTCGAGGCCGCGCTCCAGTCGACAATGACGAAGGCGCTGAACAGGCGCGGCACGGAGAACTCCTTTGTCGGGCGTCCGCAGGTTCTACTCCCTGGGTTTTGCGCCGGGCAATCGCCTTCGGCTTGGCTGAGGTCGCTTTGACTGCTAGGCGCTCCTCCCCATCCGGAGTTTGGCATGGTTGAGTCTTTGCGGGGCGGCGTCATCGGCGCGGGCGTGTTCGGCGCCTATCATGCGCGCCAGTACGCCAGGCGGGAGGGCGTGGTGCTCTCCGCGGTGCTCGACACCCATCCCGATCGCGCCGCGCAGCTGGCGGTGCCGCTGGGCGGGCGGGCCTTCCACCAGCTCGCCGACTTCCTCGAGGCGGTCGACGTGGTCACCGTGGCCTCGCCGGCCACCGCCCACGCGGAGCATGCGCTGGCCGCGCTCGCGGCGGGCAAGCCAGTCTATGTCGAGAAGCCGATCGCGGTCAGCCTGGCCGACGCCGAGAAGATCCGCGCGGCGGCCGCCGCCAAGGGCCTCGTGGTCGCCTGCGGCCACCAGGAGCGGGTCGTGTTCCGCGCCATCGGCCTGCTGGACGTACCCGAGCAGCCGCTGCTGCTGGAGGCGCTGCGCCACGGCCCGCCGTCCGAGCGCAGCCAGGACGTCTCGGCCGTCCTCGACCTGATGGTGCACGACCTCGACCTGGCGCTTTCCCTCTCCGCCGCCGAGCCGGCCGCGACGGAAGGCGAGGGGCGGTTCGGCGTCAGCGGCGGCTGGGACACGGCGCGCGCCGAGGTCACCTTCGAGGACGGCTTCACCGCCTTGTTCGACGTCTCGCGGCAAGCCCCCGCCCGCAAGCGGACCATGCGCGTGGTTTTCCCCTCCGGGGAGGTGGAGATCGACTTCGTGGCGCGCACCTTCCGCAACACCACGCCCTTCGCCCTCGATCCGGACTTCGCCGAGACCCCGGCGGCGCGGGATCCGCTGGGCGCCAGCGTCGAGAGCTTCCTGCAGGCGGTGCGCGGCCAGGCGCCGCGGCCGGTGGTCACCCCCGACGAGGCGATCCGGGCGCTGGACCTGGCGCTGGCCGTCGAGCGGGCGCTCGCCGAGGGCGCGCCGGCTTAGCGGCCGGCCGCCTTAGTGCGACCCGCCGGCGGCGACGAGGTTCTGTCCGGTCATCCAGCGGCCGTCGTCGCTGGCCAGGAAGGCCACAACTCCGGCGATGTCGTCCGGCTGTCCCATCCGGCCCAGCGGCACCGAGGCCGCCGACCGGGCCTTGATCTCCGGCGGCAGGTCCACCAGCAGGTCGGTGTCGACGATCCCCGGCAGGATGGAATTGACGGTGATCCGGCGCGGCGCGAACTCCGCCGCCCAGCTGCGGGTGAAGGCCTCCACCGCCGCCTTGCTGGCGGCGTAGACGCCGAGGCCGGCCATCCGCACCAGGGTGGTGGTGCTGGAGATATTGATGATCCGCCCGCCGTCGCGCAGCAGCGGCAGGGCCGCCTGGGTGGTGAAAAACACCCCGCGTGCGTTCAGGGCGAAGAGCGCGTCGTAGGCTTCCGGCGTCATGGTCGCGGTGGTCGGCATGCCGCCGGAGCCGCGGCCGGCGTTGTTCACCAGGATGTCGAGGCCGTCGATCTGGCCCTTCAGCGTCTCGAACATGGATCGGATCGACGCGATGTCGCTCACGTCGGCCTGGGCGGTCAGCGCCTGGCCGCCCGAGGTCAGGATCTCCTGGCGCAGACTCTCGGCCGCCTCGGCGCTGTGTCCGTAGTTGATCACCACCCGCGCGCCCTCGGCCGCGAGCCGGGAGGCGATTCCCCGCCCGATGCCGCGTCCGGCGCCCGTGACCAGCGCCGTCTTGCCGTCCAGCCGTCCCATCTGCCCCTCCCGTTGATTGCTTCCGGCTCGGCTTTACACCGGCGCGCCGCCGGGCTGTGAATGCCATTCGGAACAAAATCACAGAGAGTCGGACATGGATCTCGGAATTCAGGGCAAGACGGCGCTGGTCATCGGCGGCAGCCGCGGGATCGGCCGGGGCTGCACCCTCGAGTTCGCCAGGGAAGGCTGCAACGTCGTCATCGCAGCCCAGAACCCGGGACCGATCGACGAGGCGGTGAAGCTGGCGCAGGCGCAGGGCGCCAAGGCCATCGGCGTCTCCGCCGACTGCTGTTCCAAGGCGGGGCTGGCCAAGGTGGTCGAGGCCTCGAAGCATGCGTTCGGCGTTCCCGACATCGTCATCTTCAATGTCGATTCCGGCCCCAAGGGCGCCTTCCTGGACATCGACGACGAGACCTTCGCCCAAGCCAACACCAACAATGTCATGGCGTTCGCCTGGATCGTGCGGATGGTCGTTCCGCATATGCGCGAGAAGGGCTGGGGGCGGATCCTGACGATCGGCACAAACTCGGTGAAGCAGCCGCACCGCGATCTGCCGCGCGCGGCGCAGAATACCTACCGCGTGGGCGCTCTGGCGCTCTGCAAGACGCTGTCGGCCGAGCTCGGGCCCTTCGGCGTCACCGTCAATACGATCGGCACCGGCGCGATCGCGACCGAACAGCTGAAGTCGGTCTTCAGCAAGGTCGCCGAGGGCGAGGGCATGACCTACGAGCAGTGGGCCGAGGACAGGTCCGCACGAATCCCCATGCGGCGGATCGGCACGCCGCAGGACATGGCCGCCACCGCGGCCTTCCTCTGCTCGGAGCGGGCCGGCTACATCACCGGCCAGGTGCTGCTCGTGGATGGCGGCTCGATCGAGGCGCTGCAATAGGCGAGGGGGCCGCCATGACCGAGCGCCGCGTCGCGCTGATCCAGCGGGCCGACACCTATGTCGGCCCCGCGCTCGCCCGCAGGCTCGCGGCAAGCGGCCACGACTTCGTGCTGCACAGGCCGCGCGACGGCCTGGTCGAGGCGGTGGCCAGGCTCGGCGCGGCGGTCGAGGTCGTGCGAGAGGCCGAGATCCCCCGCGCCGGGGCCGGCTCCGACGCCACGGCCGAAGGCATGCAGGCGCTGGTGCGTCGGGCGCTGAGCCGCTTCGGTCGGCTGGACGCGGCCGCCCTGTCTCCGCCGAGCGGCGCCGAGCTCGGCTTCACGCGCGGCCCGCTGCTGCAGGCCACGGGCGAGCAGATGCGGGCGATGGCCGGCTATCTCGAGGCCACGCTCCACGGCCTGCAGGCGGTGATCCCGGCGATGCAGGGCCGCGGCGGCCAGATCCTGGTCTTCACCAGCGACGCCGGCGCCCGGCCGGAGGCGGACTGGTCGCTGTACGGCGCCGCCCGCGCCGGCCAGAGCTTTCTCGTCCAGGCGGCAGCCCTGGAGCATGCGAAGGACGGCATCTGTCTCAACGCGCTGGGCTCGAAGAACGCGATCTTCCCCGGCTTTCCCAACTGCCCGCCGGACGCCGCCACCGATGCGCAGGTGACGCCCGGGACCTGGTCGGCGCCCCTGGTGGCCGAGACGCCGCTGGGGCGTCTCGGGACGATGGAGGAGCTCGCCGCCTTCTGCTCCGTCCTGCTGGACGGCTCGAACCGCTTTCAGACGGCGCAGGTCTTCCACTACAGCGGCGGGTGGAACGCCCTCTAGCTCAGGTCCGCTTGCCGGCCTTGCGCGGGGCCGGCGGGTGGTCGAGCAGCTGCAGGAGCATGCCGTCCCAGCCGTAGATGTCGGGCCGGAACGCGATCCGGTCGCCCTGGCCGATGGCCGTGAGGTAGACGAGCCGCACCGGGGTGGCGCGCGCCAGCTTGATGTGGACGGTCTCGCCCGCCGCCAGCACCTGGTCCACCCGTTCCGGCGGCCAGCCCGGTTCGTTGGACAGGATCAGCTTGGCGAAATCCACCGCCTGGGCCAGCCGCACGCAGCCGTGGCTCACCGCCCGCTGGGTCTTGGCGAAGGCGGCCTTGGACGGCGTGTCGTGCAGATAGACGGAGTAGGGGTTGTTGAACTCGAACTTCACCAGGCCGAGGGCGGCGTCGGGGCCGGGCTTCTGCACCAGGCGGCCGTCCTGCATCGCAAAGCCCTTCGCCTGCAAATAGGCTTCGCCCTTGGGCAGGATCTCCTTGTCGGCGATCTCCTGGGGCACGTTCCAGGGCGGGTTGAGCACGACGCCGTCGAGCTTCGAGGCCAGCATCGGCGTCTCGTCGCCGGGCTTTCCGGAGGCGGCGAGCATGTGGGTCGAGAGCCGGCCGTCGACGTAATAGTCCATCGTCGCCGCCGCGGTGTTCACCTCGATGCGGGTCGCAGGCTCCTCGCGCGGCAGCCAGCGCAGCCGCTCGAGGTTGGCCCGGATCTGCGCCGCCCGGCTCACCGCCGGCACGTTCAGCTCACCCAGCGTCGGCGCGTCCAGCTGGCCGGAGGCCGCCAGGCCGTGGGCCGCCTGGAACCGCTCCAGGGCCGCGATCAGGCCGCCGTCCACCGGAGCGTCCGTCGGCGCATTGGCCAGCTGCGGGTCCTCGAAAGCGAGCCGCTGGCGCAGCGCCTGCACCGGCGGCCCCTGCAGGGCGGGCTGCAGCCGGATTGCGGCAACCATAGGCCAGCCGCCCGCGGCCTCGACCTTCAGATAGGAGACATAGGCCTTCTGCAGGGCCTGGTAGGCGGGAAGCGGGGTGGGCTGGCTCGCCAGCCAGGCCTTCAGCCCGCCCGCGCGGAGCGCCTGGGTGAGCGTCCCCTCGGCGTCGTAGCTGGCGGGCTTCAGCCCCCAGTCGTGCGGGAAGGCGCACATCGGGATGGAGAGCCCGTGCTCGGCGCGGCCGTAATCGACGAGGGCGGCGCGCAGCTCCTGGACGGCCTGGGCCTTGTCGCCGGGGCTGTGGGACTGCAGCAGCTGCTCGATGCGCGGCGCGTGGAACCGGTCGGCGGAGAAGCCGTGCTCGGGCGCCGCCTTCAGGGTCTGCAAGGCGAGGTCGACGTCGCCGCCCTTCAGCGCGGCGTCCTTGTTCTGGCAGGCGGCGAGCGCCAGGCCGCCGGCGAGCGCCAGCGCCAGGCCAGCGAGCTTCAGCGGGCGGAGGCGCTGCGTGGGACGCGGCCGCCGATTAACATGGATCAGGACTGTCATGCCCTGCACAACGCGCGAGCTTGACTACGGTCGCGTGCGTGATGGCTTTTCCACAGCTCATCCGGCGCTTAGACAGATCGGCTCATCTTTGGAGGGCGCCCCGATGCATCGCAAGCCGGACGGCAGCTGGGACAAGGCGAAGCTCCCCAGCCGGCACGTCACCGAGGGGCCCACGCGGGCGCCGCACCGGTCGTACTACTACGCCATGGGCCTGGGCAGCCGCGAGATCGCCCAGCCCTTCGTCGGCGTGGCCTCCTGCTGGAACGAGGCCGCGCCCTGCAACACCGCCCTGATGCGCCAGGCGCATGCCGCCTCCGAAGGCGTGAAGCGGGCGGGCGGCACCCCGCGTGAGTTCGTCACCATCACCGTCACCGACGGCATCGCCATGGGCCACGAGGGCATGCGCTCGTCGCTGGTCAGCCGCGAGGTGATCGCCGACAGCGTCGAGCTCACCATGCGCGGCCATTCCTACGACGCCCTGGTGGGCGTCGCCGGCTGCGACAAGAGCCTGCCCGGCATGATGATGGCGATGCTCCGCCTCAACGTGCCCAGCGCCTTCATCTACGGCGGCTCGATCCTGCCTGGGCAGTGGCATGGCCGCGAGGTCACGGTGCAGGACATCTTCGAGGCGGTGGGCCAGCATTCCGCCGGCAAGATGAGCTTGGAGGACCTCTGCGACCTGGAGCAGCACGCCTGTCCGGGCGAGGGCGCCTGTGGCGGCCAGTACACCGCCAATACCATGGCCTGCGTCTCGGAGGCCATCGGCCTGGCCCTGCCGCTCTCCTCGGCGCTGCCGGCCGCCTACCTGGACCGCGACCAGTATGCCGCGGCGACGGGCGAGGCGGTGATGCAGCTCATCGAACGCAACATCCGCCCGCGCGACATCTGCACCCGCGAGGCCTTCGAGAACGCCGCGGTGGTGGTGGCGGCCACCGGCGGCTCGACCAACGGCGGCCTGCACCTGCCGGCGATGGCGCACGAGGCGGGCATCACCTTTACCCTGCGCGACGTCTGCGAGATCATGAAGAAGACGCCCTATATCGCCGACCTGATGCCGGGCGGGCGCTATCCGGCCAAGCGGATGGGCGAGGCCGGCGGCGTGCCGATGCTGCTCCGGACGCTGCTCGACGCCGGCCTGATCCACGGCGACTGCATGACCGTCACGGGCAAGACCATCCGGGAGAACCTCGAGGGCGTTGTCTGGCGCGACGACCAGGACGTCATCCGGCCGGTCTCTAACCCGCTCTCGCCGACCGGCGGGGTGGTCGGCCTCTGGGGCTCGCTCGCGCCCGACGGGGCGATCGTCAAGGTGGCGGGGTTGTCGCACCGCAAGCACCGCGGCCCGGCGCGGGTGTTCGATGGCGAGGAGGCCTGCTTCGCCGCGGTCGAGGCCCGCGACTACCAGGAAGGCGACGTGCTGGTGATCCGCTACGAAGGCCCGCGCGGCGGGCCCGGCATGCGCGAGATGCTGTCCACCACCGCGGCCATCTACGGCCAGGGGATCAGCGACAAGGTGGCGCTAATCACCGACGGCCGCTTTTCCGGCGCCACGCGCGGGCTGTGCATCGGCCACGTGGGGCCGGAGGCTCAGGCAGGCGGGCCGATCGCGCTCATCAAGGACGGCGACATCATCTCCATCGACGCGGACGAAGGCACGCTGGAGCTGGAGGTCGATCCGATCGAGCTGGAGCACCGCGCCCGCGACTGGGCGCCGCGCATCACCAATTACAATTCCGGCGCGCTGTGGAAATTCGGCAAGCTCGTGGGGCCCGCCCACCTGGGCGCCGTCACCCATCCCGGCGGCGAGGCCGAGACCCACGTGTATGCGGATATCTGATGGTCGGCCGCGCCCGCTCCGTCTGCGCCGCCGCTAAGGCAACGCCCTGACGCCGAACAGGTAGGGGTGACCCCAGGCCAGCGCGGACCAGACCAGGACGGCCAGCGCCAGCCGCCACCAGCCGATCTCGCCGAGCGCCAGCCGCTGGCGGCGCTGGGCGATGG